>NZ_JAKSYQ010000268.1:0-109261 GCF_022829665.1 Methylobacterium sp. E-041
CCCGGTGAGCTTGGCGGCGCGGTCGACCGTGTCGGAGACGGCGTCCATGTAGCGCTTGCGCCGGTCCTCCGGCAGGTCCGGCCGGCGCAGGAAGTCGACGGACGAGCGGATGATGGTCAGCAGGTTGTTGAAGTCGTGCGCCACGCCGCCGGTCAGCTGGCCGACCGCCTCGAGCTTCTGCGATTGCCGGAGGTCCTGCTCCATCCGCTCGCGCTCGGCCGCCTCGGCGAGGAGCCGGGCGTTCGCCGCGGCGAGCTCGGCGGTGCGGGCCGCCACCTGGCTCTCGAGGAGGGCCCCCGCCTCGCGGAGGAGGGCGGCCTGCGCCTCCAGCTCCGCGTGGAGCGCCACCACGCCCCGGTTGGTGTCGGACAGCTCCCGGTTCAGGCGCTGGGCTTCCTCCTCGCGTTCGGCGAGTTCGGCGAGGCTGCGCAGGAGCTCGCGGTTCTGCTCGCGCATGGCGGTCGCCGGCTCGTCCGTCCGGGCCCGGGCAACGTCGTCGGCCAGGGTGGTCAGCCGGCGCCCCGTGAAGGTCTCGGAGCCGAACGGCAGCCGCATCCCGAACGTCACCATCGTGCCGTGGTCGACGACGGATTCGATCTCGAAGCGGTTCATCAGCCGGCGCGACCCGGTGATGCCGATGCCGAGCCCGGTGGTCGAGCGGTAGCGCCCCTCCAGGATGGCATCGAGATGCGGGATGCCGGGCCCCGCGTCGCGGACGCGGATCAGCAGGATCTGGCCGCCCTCCACCGCGTCGAGGCCGTACTCGACCCGCCCGCCGCCGGCGTAGCCGTAGGCGTTGCGCGCGATCTCGGACAGGGCCGTGGCGATCCGGGTCTGGTCCTGGACGCCGAAGCCGAGGCGCTCGGCCAGCCCGCGCACCCGCTGGCGCACCGCGATGATGTCGTCCTCGTGCTCGACCAGGCTCGAGAGCAGCGGCCACCTCATGCCGGGTCCCCCCGCACGACGAGCACGGTGGCGTCGTCGCGGGCGCGGGCGAAGTCGCGCAGGATGACCCCGGCCACGAGGGTCGGGTGGGCGCCGGCGAGGCCCGGATGGGCGTCGAGGGACCAGCCCGTCGCGATGCCGTCGGAGCAGAGCACGAACACGTCCCGCGCCTGCATCGGGTACTCGAACTCCTGGATCCGCCGGGCCGCGTGGCCGGCCGTCCCGGCCAGGCTGACCGTCCGCTTCATCGCCGCGCCGGAGACCACCGCCCCGGCGACGTTGCCGATGCCGGCCAGCGCGAGGGTGGCACGATCCCGGGCGTAGCGCGCGACGGAGATCGCGCCGCCCCGGGTGTGGGAGAGGCCCGCGTGGATGGCGGCGAGGATCGCGGCGGGCGGCTCGTCGCGATGGCGCCGGAACAGCTTGAGGGCCTCCTCGGACGCCTTGGCGGCCTCCGGCCCGTGGCCGAGGCCGTCCGACACGATGGCGGTCCAGCCGTCGTCGCGCTCGCGCACGGCGTAGGCGTCGCCGTTGGCGGTCTCGCCCTTCAGCGGCACCGTCACCGCGCCGAAGCCGGGCACGCCGTCCGGGGTGCGCGTCCTGTCGATCGACAGGCGCGCCAGCACCGCGGTGCCGAGGCCGGGCCGGGAGACGATGTCGAAGGCGTCGGAGAGGCGACGCACCGCGCCGAGCCCTTCGCCGGCGCTGCCGCCGGTGGAATGGCCGTCGCGCAGGGCGAGGCCGAGATCCTGGCAACCGTTGCCCTTGTCGAGGGCGAGGATCTCGACCCCCGAGCCGGTCCCGTCCTCGTAGGTGCCCACCAGGACCTCGCCCGGCACGCCGTACTTGACGACGTTGGTGGCGAGCTCGGTGACGACCAGGGCCACGCGTCCGGCCGCGGTCTCGTCGAAGCCGATGCCCTGCGCCACGGCGACGGCGCGCCGCCGCGCCTCGGCCACCTGGCTCGCTTCCGTCACGGTGATCCGGTGCATGCTCACTTCCACCGCGCGATCGTCACGCGGGTGCCGGCTCCGGGGGTCGACGCGATGTGGAACTCGTTCGAGAGCCGCTTGGCGCCGCCCAGACCGAGGCCGAGCCCGCCGCCGGAAGTGTAGTGGTCGGTCATCGCCTGATCGATGTCGGCGATGCCGGGGCCCTGATCCTCGAAGGTCAGGCGCAGGCCCCTGCGCGTCCCGGCCTGGACGATCTCCGCGTGGACGTGGCCGCCCCCGCCGTAGTCGAGGGTGTTGCGCGCGAGCTCGCTCGCGGCGGTGACGATCTTGGTCTGGTCGACGAGCCCGAGGCCGATCTCGATGGCGAGCGCGCGGACCCGCTGGCGCACCCGCACGACGTCGTCGCCCGAGCGGATCGCGAGGGTCTCGGCCTTGGGGGGCTCAGCCTTCGTGGCCTTCACGGTCGCCCCCGCAGCCGTCCTCCTCCTCGGCGAGCCGCGCCTGGATCAGCGCCATGCCGCGCTCGACGTTGAGGGCGGTCTTGATGCCGGTCAGCTCCAGGCCGAGCTCGACCAGGGTGATGGCGACCGCCGGCCGCATGCCGGCCACGACCGTCTCCGCGTCGAGGACGCGCGAGACGGCGGCGATGCTCACCAGCATGCGCCCGATGAAGGAATCGACGATCTCCAGCGCCGAGATCTCGAGCAGGACGCCGCGTGCGCCGGTGCGCGCGATCATCGCGGTGAGGTCCTCCTCCAGCGCGAGGGCGAGGCGGTCGTGCATGTCGACCTGGATGGTGACGATGAGGGCGCCACCCAGCTTGAGGATCGGGATGCGGTCCATGGCGTCAGCCGCGTCCCTCGATGGAGGCCTGCTGGCGCACCACCTTGCGGCCGGTCCGCCTCAGGGCGACGGCGAAGGCGTCGGCCAGGGTCGCCTTCGAGACGACGTTCAGCTCGACGCCGAGATGGACCATGGTCTGGGCGATCTGGGGCCGGATGCCGGAGACGATGCAGTCGGCGCCCATCAGCCGCGCCGCCGCGACGGTCTTCAGCAGGTGCTGCGCCACCAGGGTGTCGACGGTCGGCACGCCGGTGATGTCGATGATGGCGATCTCGGCCTCCTCGTCGACGATCGCCTGGAGCAGGTTCTCCATCACGACGCCGGTCCGGGCGCTGTCGAGGGTGCCGATGAGCGGCAGCGCGAGGATGCCGTCCCAGAGCCGGACCACCGGGGTCGAGAGCTCGGCGATCTCCTGGCCCTGGCGCCCGATCACCTCCTCGCGGCTGGCCAGGAACACCTCCATGGTGTGCAGGCCGAGCCGATCGAGCACCCTGCTCGCGGCCCGGGTCCCCGCCGCCAGCGTCGCCGCGTCCGTCGCGTGGGCCTTCTCGAGGGCCTCGAAGACCGGCGGCTTGAGAGAATACACGAAGTTGGCCGTGTCGGTCGGCGTGAAGCCCTGGATCGCCCGCGAGCGCGAGATGTCGGCGAGGGTGTCGCGGAGCTGGGCGAAGCCCTCCGCGTCGGCGTCGAGCCCGCCCGCGGCGAAAGCGTCCCGAAGCTGGCGATAGACCGCCCTGGCCTGGGTCTGGAGCTCGGCCTCGCGGATGCGGCCGCTCTGAAGGGATGTCCCCTCCCGAAGGGACACGGTCCAGGCATCGAGGATGGCGGCCTCGTCGTCCGCGAGCGTCCGCTTCAGGACCTCGGCGCCATCGATACGCGTCATGTCTTCCCCCTGTCGTGATCCAGCATCTACCTGGGTCGTGACCGTTTCGATAGGCTGCATCGCCGCCAAGTCCGGTCTCTCTCGGGGCAATGCTTGCATTCGGATCAGTGAAAAGAAAGATTTCCCACGCCCGGAACCATCATCGGCCCGGACCGTCCTCGCGCGCCGCGAGACGGATGCGGCGAGGCGCCGCCTGGATTTGAGGTGCTGCGTGACTTTGAAGAGCTTGGCCAAGCTCTTGGCCAAGCGCTTGGCAGAGCCGGAGAAATCGCGTCGGCGACGACGTCCGGCCGGCGTGGAGGAGACGGCTCTCATGGTCGGGCGCCAGCGTCCGGGCGGACGGCGGCTTGCCCGTGGAACCCGGTGACGCCTCGGACGAAGCGGAGACCGACGGCGCGCTGCGCGGCCCGCCGGTCGAGGGCGGCCTCCGACCCGTCAGGGCGTCGGATCGGCCGCCGCGACGGCGTCGTCGAGCTTCCGCAACAGCGTGCAGAGCTGCTCGGAGGGCGGCGGCGTCGGCAAGGCCTCGTACATCGCGCGCAACGTGCGGCCGAGATGCCGCTCGGTCGCGTTCACGGGCGAGGCGTAGAGCCAACGACTCTCGAAGAAGGGCACGGTCGTCTCGCTTTCGGCGTCGGGCAGGGCTGCGTCCCGGCGACCCTGCCCGATCGACGGATTCGATCCGGCGTCGCGGCAGCCCCCGACATCAGACTTAGCCAAGCGTGCTCGTCGCCCGGAGTTCCCGTCACGGGTTCGATGACAGGCATGCGTCCGATCGATGCTTGCGCCATCTTGATGAGCCGAGCCTTCAGGCTCGACCCGACTTGGCCGAGACGCGCAGGATCCGGGCGCCGACGCTCGCGTCCCGGCGTCCGGCCGGACCTCCGATCACTCGGCCGCGCGGAGCGGGCGCTCGCCGACATCGGCCTGCGCGGCCTCGCGCTCGGCGGCTTCGAGGAAGGCGTGCGCCTCCGAGCGGCGCTCGAAGACGTGCGGGGCGAGGCCGCGGCGGCTCAGGGCCTCCTGCATCTTCAGGCGCAGGAAGGCGCTCGTCGCGTAGCGCGTCGTCGTGAGGTAGTGGTACTTCGACAGGTACTCGATCATCTCGGCGTAGTCGTCGTAGAGGTTCTCGCCGATGCGGAACCCGTCGTGGTTGACCACCGAGTTCACCCGCTGCCCGGCCTTCAGGCAGGCGGTCTCGAGCACCTGACGCAGCGCGTCGATGTCGCCCTTCGAGCGGACCTGCCAGCCTTCGAGGTTGACGAACAGCAGGTTGCGCGCCGGGTCGTAGCTCACCCGGTCGGGTAGGTTGAGGTTCAGGAGGTCGGCGAGCAACTCCATCGGCTCGTCGCGGAAGATGCGCGGGTCCATCGGGATCGGGTTCTCGATCACCGGCGTGAAGTCCATGTGGGCGAGGATGTCGCGGCCGATGTCGATGCCCGGCGCCACCTCGATCAGCTCCAGCCCGGCCTGGGTCAGGTTGAAGACGCAGCGTTCCGTCACGTAGAGCACCGGCTGCCGCCGCTCCTGCGCGAACGGCCCGCTGAAGGTGTTCTGCTCGACGGATCCGACGAACTTGCGCGAGCGGCCCTCCTGCACGATCCGCAGGCGGCCCTCGTCGATCTCGGTGACGAGGCCGCCGGAGGTGAAGGTGCCGGCGAACACCACCTTGCGCGCATTCTGCGAGATGTTGATGAAGCCGCCGCAGCCGTTGAGCCGCCCGCCGAAGCGGCTGGTGTTGACGTTGCCGGCGCCGTCGCACTCGGCCATGCCGAGGCAGGTCATGTCGAGGCCGCCGCCGTCGTAGAAGTCGAACATCTGGTTCTGGTCGATGATCGAGTCGGCGTTGGTGGCCGCGCCGAAGCTCGAGCCCGAGGCGAGCACGCCGCCCACGGCGCCGGCTTCCGTCGTCAGGGTGATGTAGGGGGTGACCTTCTCCTCGTTGGCGATCGAGGAGATGCCTTCGGGCGCGCCGACGCCGAGGTTGACCACGCCGTTCGGCGGCAGCTCGAACGCGGCGCGGCGGGCGATGATCTTGCGCGCGTCGAGCGTCATCCGCTTCAGGCCGGTGACCGGCACGCGGATCTCGCCGGCGAGCGCCGCGTCGTGCTGCACGCCGTAGTTCATGCGGTGCTGCTCGGGCGGCGCCACCACGACGCAATCGACCAGGATGCCCGGCACGCGCACGTCCTTGGGCTTGATCGAGCCCTGCTCGACGATGCGCTCGACCTGCGCGATGACGATGCCGCCGTTGTTGCGGGCGGCCATCGCCTGGGCGAGGTTGTCCAGCGTCAGCGCCTCCTTGGAGACGCAGAGGTTGCCCGACGGGTCGGCGCTGGTGGCGCGGATGAAGGCGACGTCGATCTTGGTGGCCCGGTAGAACAGCCACTCCTCGCCCTCGACCTCCACGACCTTGACGATCTCGTCGGTCGTCAGGGTGTTCACGCGGCCGCCGCCGTGGCGCGGGTCGACGTAGGTGTGGAGGCCGACCTTCGAGAACAGGCCGGGCTGGCCGGCGGCGCAGGCCCGGTAGAGCTGCGAGATCACCCCTTGCGGCAGGTTGTAGCCGCGGATGCGGTTGTCCTGCGCGGCCTGCGCCACCTTGGGCATCCGCCCGAAGTTCGCCGCGATCACCCGCCCGAGCAGGCCCTCGTGGTGGAGGCGCCCGGTGCCGAGGCCTTTGCTGTCGCCGGCGCCGGCGGTCATGATCAGGGTGAGGTTGCCGGGCGCGCCGGTCTCGACGAAGCGCTTCTCCAGGGCCGCGTGCAGCGCCTCGGGGATGCAGCTCTGCACGAAGCCCGTCGTCGTGACGACGTCGTCGGTGCGGATGAGGGCGATCGCCTCGTCGGCGCTGACGATCTTGTTCTTCTTCACGCGACTCTCCCTGCCGACGACCGTTCCGGTCTTGCGGCCACTGCCTTGCGGCACCTGTTGGCTCAGGCTCTATTCTTGACGGACCGCGACGGCTCGGCTGCACGGGACCGCTCGGGGGGAGGTTAGGGCAAGCCAAGGCTGCCCTGCAAACGAACATTATTTGTCGCGACGTTGAAATTAACTCGTTCTTCCACGCGCAGAATATTGAATTCAAACCCTGCGCCTTCGGCATCCCGCGGCGCTTCCGCACGCGCGCGGCTCACTGGTCAGCCGGCCGGCGCCGTGTCATGGGCTGAAGCCGTGACCGATGATCCCCACGCCCTCCGCGCCGCAGAAGCGGCCAGCCTCGGCTGGTCCGGCTTCTTCGAGGACCAGTGCGAGGCCGCCGATGCCGGCTTCGCGCCGATGCGGATCGCCCTGGTCCACCGCTCCCGGTTGACGGCGCTGTCGGCCGCCGGCCCCGTCGAGCTGATCCTGCCGGTCCACGCCAGCACCGGCGACGTCACCGTCGGCGACTGGGTCCTGGCCGATCCGCGGACGCTGACCCTGCACCGCCGATTGTCGCGGAGGACCGTGCTGCAGAGGCGCACCGAGGGCGGCAAGGTCCCGCAGGCCGCGGCCGCCAACGTCGACACCCTGTTCGTCGTCACCTCGTGCAACGCCGACTTCAACCCGGCCCGCCTGGAGCGCTACCTCGCCCTGGCCAACCAGGGCGGCACCGACCCGGTGATCCTGCTGACCAAGGCCGACCTGACCGACGACGTCGAGGCCTACCGCCGGCAGGCCGCCGCCCTCCAGCGCGGGCTGTCGGTGGTCGGCGTCAACCCGCGCCGCCCGGACGCCGCGGCGGCGCTGGCGCCCTGGTGCGGGCCCGGGCAGACCGTCGCGCTCGTCGGCTCGTCCGGCGTCGGCAAGTCGACGCTCGTCAACACCCTGGCCGGGCCCGGCCAGGACGCGCCGCAGGAGACCGGCGCGATCCGGGAGCACGACGCCAAGGGGCGCCACACCACGACAGGCCGCTCGCTGCACGCGATGGCCGGGGGCGGCTGGGTGATCGACACGCCGGGGATGCGCACGCTCCACGTCAGCGACGCCGCGGAGGGGATCGACACGCTGTTCGCCGAGATCACCGAGCGCGCGCCCGACTGCCGGTTCCGCGACTGCACCCACGCGCACGAGCCGGGCTGCGCGGTGCAGGCCGCCATCGCCGACGGAACCCTCGACCCCGACCGCCTGGACCGCTGGCGCAAGCTCGTCGCGGAGAATCGCGACAAGACCCCGGCCACGGCGCCGCGGCGCCCGCGCAGGCACTGAGCGCTCGACCGGTATTCGCCGGCTCTTGACCGGGTCGTCCGGCGCGGATCGACTGTCCTTTCGCGCGCCGTCACCGGACCGTCACGCACGCGACCTATCCGAAGGCGTTCGAAGTCCGATCGCCGTCGAGATCCGTCATGTCCGATTCTGCCCGCCTGACACCGCACCTGTCGGGCGCCGAACCGAGGCGCCGCCCGGGTCCGACGCTCGATCGTGGCCTGCATCCGGGCGGGATCGTCGCCTTCCTGCTGATCCTGGTGGCGGGCCTGGTCTACGCCGGCGTCAGCCTGATCACCGACATGAACGCGGTCGGCCAGACGCCGCTGGCGATCGGCGCCTTCGTGCTCCTCGGCCTCGCCCTGCTGATCGCGCTGGCCTTTGAGTTCGTGAACGGCTTCCACGACACCGCCAACGCGGTGGCGACCGTGATCTACACCCACTCGATGCCGCCGCTCGTGGCGGTGATCTGGTCCGGCGCCTTCAACTTCCTCGGCGTGATGCTGTCCTCGGGCGCGGTGGCCTACGCCATCGTCACGCTGCTGCCGGTGGAGCTGATCCTGCAGGTCGGGTCGGGCGCCGGCTACGCGATGATCTTCGCGCTGCTCATCGCCGCGATCGTCTGGAACCTCGGCACCTGGGCCTTCGGCCTGCCGAACTCCTCGTCGCACGCGCTGATCGGCTCGGTGATCGGCGTCGGGCTGGCCAACCAGCTGATGGCGCCGGAAGGCTCCGCGACCTCGGGCGTCGACTGGGCCCAGGCGCTCGGCGTGTTCAAGGCGCTGCTGTTCAGCCCGCTCATCGGCTTCGTCGCGGCGGCCCTCCTGCTGCTGGCGCTCAAGCTCACCGTGCGGCGCAAGGACCTCTACGAGGCGCCCGAGGGCGACACGCCGCCCCCGCTCTGGATCCGTTCGCTGCTGATCCTGACCTGCACGCTGGTCTCGTTCTTCCACGGCGGCAACGACGGCCAGAAGGGCATGGGCTTGATCATGCTGATCCTGATCGGCGCGGCGCCCACCGCCTACGCCCTGAACCGCACCATGGCCGACGACACGACGCCGGCCTTCATCCAGACCTCGCAGAGCGCCAGCGCGGTGTTCGCGAGCCACGCCGGGACGACGGCCCAGCCCGACGCGGCGGCCGCCCGCAAGCAGGTCTCGGACGCGCTCAAGACCAAGGACCTGAACCAGCCGGCGGTCTACGGCGCGCTCGCGGCCCTCTCCACCGACATCGCCGCCAACGTGCGGAACTACGGCGCGATCAAGCAGGTGCCGGCGGCGCAGACCTCGAACCTGCGCAACGACATGTACCTCGCCGCCGACGCGATCCGGCTGCTGCCGAAGAACGGCGCCAGCTTCTCGGAGGCCGAGGCCGGCACGCTGAAGGCCTATACCGGCCTGCTCAACGACGGCACGCGCTACATCCCGACCTGGGTGAAGGTCTGCGTCGCGCTGGCGCTGGGCCTGGGCACCATGGTCGGCTGGAAGCGGATCGTGGTCACGGTCGGCGAGAGGATCGGCAAGACCCACCTGACCTACGCGCAGGGCGCCTCGGCCGAGCTCGTCGCCGCCGGCACGATCGGGCTGGCCGAGGTCTACGGCCTGCCCGTCTCGACCACCCACATCCTGTCCTCGGGCGTCGCCGGCACCATGGCGGCCAACGGCTCCGGGCTGCAGATGTCGACGGTGCGCAACATGGCGCTGGCCTGGGTGCTGACCCTGCCGGCGGCGATCACCCTGGCGGGCGTCCTGTTCTTCATCCTCCGCCACGTCTTCTGAGGCCAACGCCTTTCAAAGCCTGCGCATGTCCCGCTCGTCGCCCCGGGATCGCCCGCGGCGATCACCCGGACGCGTCTGACCGGATCGTGCGCCCGGCCGGGCGAGGGCGCGCGCGGTCGGGTTTCAGGGGCGGCGCCTTGCATGCCGACGGCCGGCTCCACGGCCTCGGCGGGGCTGCAAACCCGGTCGATGTCGGCTAGGCCGGGACCGATCCGGCCTCCTCGGCCGGGCGTTCGCGAGCCGCGGCCCAGCATGCCTCCCACCTCCTCGATCGCTCGCCTGATCCTGGTGCTCGCGGCCGCGGGCTTCTCCAGCACCTTCGCGTGGCGCTCGGTCGAGCCGCTGGTCGGCGTGCTGGCGCGCGACCTGCGCAGCGACGCCCACACCGTGGCGCTGCTCTCGACCGCTTTCGCGCTGCCCTACGCGCTGATCCAGCCGATCCTCGGGCCGGTGGGCGACGCGGTCGGCAAGGAGCGGGTCATCACCGCGTGCCTCGCGGTGCTGGTGGCGGCGCTGGTCGGCTGCGCCTTCGCCGAAGACCTGCGCCTGCTCTTCGGCCTGCGGATGGTGGCGGGCGCCGCGGCCGGCGGGGTGATCCCGCTGGCGCTCGCCCTGATGGGCGACCGGGTGCCGATGGAGCGCCGCCAGGTGGCGATCGGCCGCTTCCTCGTCGCGGTGATCCTCGGCCAGCTCTCGGGCTCAACCTTCGCCGGGCTGATCGAGGGGCAGGTCGGCTGGCACGGCGTGTTCGCGATCAACGCCGCGGTCGCCGTGCTCGGCTGCGCCGCGACCCTGCTCGGGTTCGACCGGAGCGGCCGCCTTCCGGCGCGACGGCCGGAATTCGGGCTGGCGCTGACGCGCTATCGCACGATCGTGGCCAATCCGCGCGCGCGGGTGCTGTTCGCGGCGGTGTTCGTCGAGGCGATCGCGGTGTTCGGCATCTTCCCGCACCTCGCGCCGCTGATCGAGGCGCGCGGCGAGGGCGGCCCGCGCGAGGCCGGGCTGGCGCTCGCCGGCTTCGCCGTCGGCGGGCTGATCTACTCCGCCCTCGTCGGCCTGCTGGTCCGGTTCCTCGGGATGCAGCGGATGCTGGTCGGCGGCGGCCTCGTCTGCGCCGGTGCCCTGACCATGATCGGCCTCGCGGGGCGCTGGCAGCTCGACGCGGCCGCCCTCGTCGCGATGGGGCTCGGCTTCTACATGCTGCACAACACGTTTCAGGTGCAGGTGACCGAGGTCGCCCCGACCGCCCGCGCCTCGGCGGTGGCGCTCCACGCCTTCTCGTTCTTCTGCGGGCAGGCGCTCGGCGTCGCCGTGCTCGGCGTCGCGCTCCAGGGCATCGGCCAGCTCGCGGCGCTCGCCGCCTGCGCCGTCACGATCCTCGCCGTCGGGATCGCGACCGCCGTGCTGCTGGCAAGGCCGGCGGGGCGGGGCGCAGAGTAGGTCTCTTCGCGAATCCGCTCGGTTTCGACGCCCACGCGCGCCTTCCCTCCCCCTCTGCGGGGGAGGGAAAGAGCGCCACGTCACGCCGGCACGCGCGGCCGCGCCCGTGCCGCCACGGTGCGCGAGGCCGTCTCGCGCAGGGCCTGCTCGATGGCGGCGTTGGCGCGGCCGCGCAGCAGCCTGGTCGCCTCCGCCTCGTCGAACGTGTCGGGGAAGCGCCGGGCCAGCCAGAGGTAGGCTGCGGCGAGCTTGACCGTGCGTTCGAGGTACTCGAGCTCGCCGCCGACGTTGGCCCGCAGAGCCGGGACGGCGGCGCCGGCCGCGCGGGCCTGGACCCAGCGGTCGAGCACCGCGGTCGAGGCCGGGTCGCGCCGGTCGATCGGGCAGACCGCGAAGGCGAAGGCCTCGCGGATCGGCAGGTGCGCCGTGTCGACCGCGCGCGCCGCCTCCAGCGCCTCCTCCATCGCGGAGGGCTGGAACGGGGACCCCTCGTAGAACGTCGCGCGGGAAAAATGCGTCAGCACCTCGGCGAGCGAGTCGGTGCCGAGTTCGGCCGCCGCCGCCTCGATCGCGATCAGGTCCGGCCGGACGTAGAACCGGGTGTCGGCGGCGGGCGCCGTCGGCGCGCCGGCCAGCGCATCGCGGATCGGGCCGAGGCTCACGTCGTCGGTGGCCGAGACGTGGCCCTCGTCCTGATGGCCGAAGCGCCCGGCCCGGCCGGCGATCTGGCGGATCTCGGGATTGGTGAGCGGGCGGGTCGCCGTGCCGTCCCACTTGGTGACCGCCGAGAAGATCACCCGCTTGAGCGGTCCGAGGTTCAGGCCCATGCCGATCGCGTCGGTGGTGACCAGCACCTCGGCCTCGGCGTTGCGGAACCGTGCCGCTTCCGCCCGGCGCACCTCCGGCGAGAGCGCGCCGTAGATGGTGGCGACGCTGCGCCCGGCCGCCACCAGCGCCTCGCGGTTCTCGTGCACGGCCCGCCGCGAGAAGGCGACGACGGCATCCCCCGGCTTCACGGATTCGAGGGGCACGGGCTCGTCGAGCGCCACCAGCGGGGTCTTGCGCACGAAGGTCACGACGTCGAGCGATTCGCCCGCGGCCTCCGCCGCGCGGCGGACATGCGAGAGCGCGTCGTCCGAGCCGCAGACGATCACGGTCTTCGCCGGGATCCCGAACAGCGCGTTGGTCCAGGCCCAGCCGCGATCGGGGTCGGACAGCATCTGGATCTCGTCGATCACCGCGACCTCGACCGGGCGGCGCAGGTCCGCGGTCTCGATGGTGCGCGCGGTGTGGCTCGGGTCCGGCTCCCCCAGAATCTCCTCGCCGGTGACCATGCCGGCGCGCAGGCCCCGCTCGAGCAGGGCCTCGTAGTTCTCCAGCGCGAGCAGGCGCAAGGGCGCGAGGTAGGTCCCGGTCGGCGCCTTCGCCAGCACCTCCAGCGCCGCGTAGGTCTTGCCGGAATTGGTCGGGCCCATGTGGAAGACGATGCGCCGGTTCAGCCGGCGGGCGGGCACGAACTTGTCGATGTAGGAGCCGAACCCGACCCGGTCGCGCAGGCGGCGACGGCCGGATTCCTCGCGCGCCACCGCCTTCGCCCGCGTCCGCACCGTCTTCAGGGTGTCGAGGATCGCGTGGGCGAGGTTCGGCGCGGGCGTGAAGACGCGAGCGCGCAGCGACCGGTCGAGATGGGCGATGTAGGTCGGCGCGTCCGCCCCGATCTCGTGGAGGTCGTCCCGGATCTGGTCGCGCAGGCGCGCGACCGTGCGGTGGAGCGTGCGCGCCGAGGCCGCCGACGTCTCGGCCAGCGCCCGGCGCAGGTCGTCGAGGCGCCAGGCCGGATCGTTGCCGAGCGCCATCTCCTCCAGGATCTCGGCCGCCGCCTCGCCCGGCGGCCCGTCGAGGCGCAGGTCGAGGCGGCCGTCGTCGAGGAGCGGCAGGCTCACCCGGAGCCGCCAGGCGAGGGCGCCGTCCCGCCCCGGCTCGGCCCGGAGCGCCGGCAGGGCGAGCTTCAGCGCCGCGACGCCGGTCTGCGAGAAGGCCTGGCGCGCCGTCCCGTCGCGGAGCGCCGCGGCGACGGCGGAATCCTCGACGAAGCCGTCCTGCTCGGGCAGGCCCATCCGGACGCGCAGGGCCTCGCGGTCGATCGCGGCCGCCGCGATCCCGAGCCGGTGCAGGGCGTCGGCCAGGATATCGGTCGTCAGGTGGATGCGCTTGCGAGCCATGCCCTACCTTCTCGGCCGCGACGCGCCGGATCAAGCACGCCGGCAGGTTCTCAACGGTTGCGGACGAGCCAGCGGGCGATGCGGGGGCGGAGCGGCAGGAACGCGCGATAGGCGATCTCGGCGAGCGGCAGCACGACCGGGAGCCGCGCGATCCGCGCGAGCCAACGCCAGCGCGGCAGCGCACTCCACAGCCGGGCGAAGCCCGCCGCCCCCGACCGGAGCCGGCCGTCGGCGTCGCGGACATGGAAGCGGGCGCGGGCCGCCGCACGGTCGAGGTCCGGCCCGAGGGGAGCGCCGTCCGGCGCCACGTCGACGAAGGCGATGCGCTCGGCCCCGCGGCAGCGGCGATAATGCCCGATCTCCGCCCGGCAGAGCGGGCAGGCTCCGTCGTAGTAGACGGTCAGCGTCTCGTCGGGCACGGGATGGTCCTCTTGGCGACCCCCGGGAGATAGGGGGGCAGGGCCCACGCGGCAGCGCGGCCGGACGCCGCTGGGCCGGTCGCACGCCCGGGCCGCAAAGCCCTCGCGCCTCATTAGCGACCGGCGTCGCAGATCCCTCCAAGGGGCCGGGTCGAAGCGGGAGTCCCTTCCCCCAGAGGGAGCCGCGCGGCGCTGGCCACGCCCCATTCGAAGACGTTCGACGCCGTGCGATCCGAACCCCCATCGGCAAGCTCAGCCGCAGCCTCCGCCCTATCGGCGGTCGTAGGGATCGTAGGGCGCGAGCGCATCGCCGAGCGCCTTGGCGGCCGGATCACGCCGGAGATCGAGCTCCCGGTCGAGGGCGCGCACGAAGCGCTCGCGGCCGGCTTCCAGCTCGCGGCCGAGGCCGCCGAAGGCCTCGGCGACCTCGACATGGGGCGGCCCGTCGGTGACGAGGTAGTCGATCCCGCAATCCGGCTCGGCCGGGCGCCCGGCAGGGCGGAGCCAGTAGCAGATGCGGACGCGGGTGAACGGCTCGCCCGCGCGCCGCTCGACCCGGGCGGGCGCCAGTCGAAAGCTGTCTGGCCGGGCCCGCTCGGCATAGGCGAGGCTCTGGCCGACGGTGACGAAGCCCTGCGTGCGGTGCCCGCGCACCAGCGCCATCGCCCGCGCGTCGGAGAGGTCCGCCGGCTGCGCCTGGGCGCCCGCGAGCGAGGCGAGGCCGAGGGCCGCTGTCATAAAAGCCCGCCGCGCCGCCCGCAGCGACGGCCTCGCGGGCCGGCCGGCCTCGTCCGGCGTTGCAGCGCGGCTGGGCTTCACCATGTCTTGCTCCGATCCCGCTTCGCGTGCGTGAAGCCCGATGCTGCAGGAGCCTGTACCGTGCCGCGCTACTTCTTCAACACACGGATCGGCGACGACTGGGTGACGGACCCGGACGGCGCCGACCTGCCCGATGCCGACGCCGCCTGGGAGGCCGCCCGCGACACCATCCTGGCGGCGCTGCGCGCCGGCCAAGCGCGTGAGGCGCGGGACCAGGCCCGGCTGATGACGGCCGACCTCGTCGTCACCGATGCCGCGGGCGAGATCGTGCTGGAATTCCCCTTCGCCGAGGCGGTCGAGATCGACCCGGACCCCGGCGCGACGTTGCACTGACCGCGACACGCGGCATCGATCTCAGCGCTCGGCGCTTCGCTTGCGCAGGGGCCGCGTCAGGCGGGTGCCGGCCGCGACGAAGCCGGTGGCGGCGCAGAAGGCTTCGAGGTCCGGCCGGTCCGGCGGCAGCACCATCTCCAGCCCGTCGCATCCGGCGGTGCGCGCGGCCTGCGCCGCCGCCTTGAGCAGCAGGCGCCCGAGCCCGCGCCGGCGGTCGTCGGGCGCGACGAGGAGCGTCGTGATCTGCGCGATCGGCTCGGCGACGAGGGTGCGGTACCAGTGCAGCACGACGAGGCCGCCCGGCGGCCCCCACTCGACCGCGACGAGGGCCGCACCGTCGCGGCCGCGCAGGGCCTCGATCCGCTCGGCGAGGTCGCGGACCGCGATCGCCGGGCCGCCCGAGCCGATCAGCGCGGCGAGCCCCGGCGCGTCGGCGGCGCTGGCCGCCCGGATCTCCAGCCCGTACCGACCGCTCAAGCCCCACCCCCGCTCATCCCGACCATCGTCATCCCGTCGCTTTCCCGCCGCCGATCGATGCGCGCGCCGCATCGATCCATCCAGCCTTTGAGTTGGACGCCGCGCCGGGGACGCTCCTAACCTGAGATCGCAAGCGGCCGCCGGGGCCCCGTCGAGGGGCCTTCAGAGAACGGCCGCTGTCCGCCGCGGCACCGGCCGGGCGGTCCGCCTTCAGGGAGAAGGTCGTATGAGCGCGGGTCTCGCCATGACCGCGGTGAAGCGCAGCCGCGTGCGGCTCCTCATCGTGACGATGCTCTTCATCGCCACCACCATCAACTACGCCGACCGCGCGACGCTCTCCATCGCCGGCCCGTCGCTGGCCAAGGACCTGGGCCTCGATGCGGTGGCGATGGGCTACGTCTTCTCCGCCTTCGCCTGGTCCTACGTCCTGGCGCAGCTGCCCGGCGGCTGGCTGCTCGACCGCTACGGCGCGAAGTGGGTCTATGCCGGCGCGATCTTCCTGTGGTCGGCCTTCACGCTGATGCAGGGGGCGGTCGGCTTCTTCACCGGCTTCACCGCGGTGGCGGTGCTGTTCGGCCTGCGCCTGCTGGTGGGACTCGCCGAGGCGCCGGTGTTTCCGGCCAACGCCCGGATCACCGCGGCGTGGTTCCCCACCGCCGAGCGCGGCACCGCCTCGGCCTTCTTCAATGCCTCGCAGTACTTCGCCACCGTGCTGTTCACGCCGCTGATGGGCTTCGTCGTCCACCATTACGGCTGGCACCACGTCTTCACCCTGATGGGCGCGCTCGGCATCGCCTTCGCGCTGCTGTGGACCCAGGTGATCTACGGGCCGAAGGAGCACCCCGCGATCAACCAGGGGGAGCGCGACTACATCGAGGCGGGCGGCGCCCTCCTCGACATGGACGGCCGCGACGCGGGCGTGGCCCAGGTCGACGCCGGCCGCACGATCCGGCAGCTGCTCGCCAACCGCATGCTGCTCGGGATCTACGTCGGGCAGTACTGCATCACCACGCTGACGTACTTCTTCCTGACCTGGTTCCCGGTCTACCTCGTGAAGGAGCGCGGCCTGTCGATCCTGCAGGCGGGCTTCGCCGCGGTGCTGCCGGCGCTCTGCGGCTTCGTCGGCGGCATCCTGGGCGGCTGGATCTCGGATCGGCTGCTCAAGCGCGGCTGGTCGCTGACCGCATCACGGAAGATCCCGATCGTCGGCGGGATGCTGCTGTCGATGGTCATCGTCGGCTGCAACTACGTCCAGACCGACGCGCTCGTGGTCGGGCTGATGGCGCTCGCCTTCTTCGGCAAGGGCGTCGGGGCGCTCGGCTGGGCGGTCGTCTCCGACACCTCGCCGCGCCAGGGCGGCGGCCTCTCGGGCGGGCTATTCAACACCTTCGGCAACACCGCCGGCATCACCACCCCGATCGCGATCGGCTACATCGTGCAGCAGACGGGGTCGTTCAACGGCGCGCTGGTGTTCGTCGGGCTGAACGCGCTCGTCGCCGTGTTCTGCTACCTCGTCGTCGTCGGCGAGATCCGGCGGGTGGAGCTGCGCTGAGCGGGCTCGCGCCGGCAAGGCGACGCTTCAAAGGCGACACGTCTCCGGCCCGGCTTCCAGACCGGTCGCAGGTTGCGCGGACCCGCAGAACACGTCCGCGCAACCGGCTCAAGCGGACCGCCGCCGCCACCCCTCGGGCACGGGATGGCGGGCATGCGCCTCGGCCAGCGCTTCGAGCCAGCCTGCGACGTCGGGTGGGATCGCGGCGTCGCCGGAGGCCCAACGGCGCACCAGGCGGTCATCGCAGGCCAGGGCCTGAGCGAAGCCCCGTTGCGACCAGCGCAGCCGGGCGAGCACGTCGCGGAGGCGGCTGGCGGTCACCCGCCCAACACCTTGATGAAGGCGGCGCCCGCGCCGAACAGCGCAGCACCCGCGGCCATGCCGGACAGGGCGATCTGCCAGGGTGCCAAGGCTCGCTCGCGCGTCAGCTTGTCGGCCTCGGCGCGCAGCTTAGCCTGTTCCTCAATGAATTTCTGGGTCTCGGCGTTCGACCGGAGGACGCGAGCGACCTGCTCGGCGATGTCGAGGCTGTTCGGAGCGGATGTGCCGGCCATCGGGGTCGTCCTGCAATTTAGCCGGGGAACTCCCGCGAACATGTCCGCAATATGAGGGACGATCGGACGAACGTCAACGACGGCGAAGTCGAACGTGCCCGTGACGACCCACCTCGCCGAAGCGACGCCACCCGATCGAGACCGTCTTCCGCAAGCCGAAGGCGTTCAAGCGCATCGCGAGGCAGGCCGACGAGACCGATCGAAGCTTTGCTGCCATCATCCGTCTCGCCGCGACCGGCATCGGGATGCGATCAATCCAGGCACGTCGCAACCCGGGTCGCCTTTCCAGGATCGCGCATGTTCGACTTCAGCCAGCTCCGGTGCTTCGCGGCCGTCGCCGAGGAGCTGCATTTCGGCCGGGCCGCCGCCCGGCTGAACATGACCCAGCCGCCGCTCTCGCGGCAGATCCAGGTCCTGGAGCGCATCCTCGACGTGCAGCTCCTCGACCGCACCAGCCGCTCGGTGCGCCTGACCGCGGCCGGGCGCAGCTTCCTGCCCGAGGCGCAGCGCATCCTGCGGCTCGCCGAGACCGCGACCCACGTCACCCGCCAGGTCGCGGCCGGAAGGGCCGGGGTGCTCAAGCTCGGGTTCACGGCGGCTTCGGCCTACGACTTCCTGCCCCGCCTCGTCATCGCCGCCCGGGCCGCGCTGCCGGACGTGACGCTCGCGCTGCGCGAGATGGTGACCAAGGATCAGGTCGAGGAACTGCTGGCCGGGCGCATCGACGCGGCGCTGGTGCGCCCGCCGGTCAGCCATCCCGACCTCGCCTCCGTGCGGGCGCTGGCCGAGCCGATGGTGGTCGCCGTGCCCGCCGGCAATCGCCTGGCGGCGCACGCGGGCCTGACGCTGGCGGACCTCGACGGCGAACCGTTCATCGCCTACGCGCCGAACGAGGCGCACTACTTCCACGACCTCGTCCGCGGCCTGTTCGCCGAGGCCGGCATCCAGCCGCGCATCCTGCAGCAGCTGACGCAGATCCACTCGATCCTGGCACTGGTGCGTGCCGGCCTCGGGGTCGCCCTGGTGCCGGCGGCGGCCGAGCGCCTGCGCTTCGAGGGCGTCGCGTTCCGCCCCCTCGACCTGCCCGCGCCGCGCCCGGCCGAGCTGCACCTCGCCTGGCGCCGCGACGGCGACGACCCGCTGATCGCGCGCCTGATCGCGATCCTGGCAGTGCTGCCGCCGGGATGATCGATGCCTGTCGCGCATCGATCGATCCAGCCTTTGGCTTGGACCCGCATCGGCATCCTTGCGAGAACGTGCGGCAGACGGCGCGCCAGACGCCGGTCCCGTCAACGCCCCGGGAGGCACGCATGCAGGCCGACGCCGTCGATGCCCCGTCGCGCGGATTTTCGCGCTCCCCCACCGTCACCGCGATGCGGGTCGTGCCGGTCGCCGGCCGCGACAGCATGCTGCTCAACCTCAGCGGCGCGCACGGCCCGTTCTTCACCCGCAACCTGGTGATCCTCGAGGATTCCACCGGCGCGACGGGCCTCGGCGAGGTGCCCGGCGGCGAGCGCATCCGCGGCGTGCTGGAGGAGGCCCGCGACCTGATCGTCGGGCGCCCGCTCGGCGCCTGGCAGGCGGTGCTCAACGCGATGCGCGCGCGCTTCGCCGACCGCGATTCCGGCGGGCGCGGCCTCCAGACCTTCGACCTGCGCGTCACCATCCACGCGGTGACGGCGGTGGAATCCGCCTTCCTCGACCTGCTCGGCCAGTTCCTCGACGTGCCGGTGGCGGCCCTGCTGGGCGAGGGCCAGCAGCGCGACGCCGTCGAGATGCTGGGCTACCTGTTCTACGTCGGCGACCGCCGCCGCACCGATCTGCCCTATCGCGAGCCGACCGCCCGCGACGGCTGGATGCGGCTGCGCGACGAGGAGGCCCTGACGCCCGACGCCGTCGCACGCCTGGCCGAGGCCGCGCATGCGGCCTACGGCTTCAACGACTTCAAGCTGAAGGGCGGCGTGCTCGCCGGCGAGGACGAGATCGCCGCCGTCACCGCGATCCACGAGCGCTTCCCGGAAGCCCGCGTCACCCTCGACCCGAACGGCGCGTGGTCGCTCGCCGAGGCGATCCGCCTGTGCAAGGGCCGCGGCGGCGTGCTCGCCTACGCCGAGGATCCGTGCGGGGCCGAGGACGGGTTCTCGGGCCGCGAGATCATGGCCGAGTTCCGCCGCGCCACGGGCCTGCCCACCGCCACCAACATGATCGCCACCGACTGGCGCCAGATGAACCACGCGATTCAGCTGGGCGCCGTCGACATCCCGCTGGCCGACCCGCATTTCTGGACGCTGGCCGGCTCGGTGCGGGTGGCGCAGCTCTGCCGCGACCACGGGCTGACCTGGGGCTCACACTCGAACAACCACTTCGACGTGTCGCTGGCGATGTTCACCCACGTCGCGGCCGCCGCCCCGGGCAAGGTGACGGCGATCGACACGCACTGGATCTGGCAGGACGGCCAGCGCCTGACCAAAGAGCCGCTGGCGATCCGCGGCGGGCTCGTGCGGGTGCCGGATCGTCCGGGGCTGGGCATCGAGATTGACATGGCCGAGGTCGAGGCGGCGCACGCGCTCTATCTGGACCACGGCCTCGGCGCCCGCGACGACGCGGCGGCGATGCAGTTCCTCGTCCCGAACTGGACCTTCGACAACAAGCGCCCGTGCCTCGTGCGCTGAGGGCGACGGACGCTTCAGATCCCTCCCCCTCTGCGGGGGAGGGTGGCCCCTGCGTCGGCAGGGGTCGGGAGAGGGGAGCGCCGTATCCGGCACCGGCGCTCCCCTCTCCCGACCCGCTTCGCGGGCCACCCTCTCCCGCAGAGGGGAGAGGGAGGCGCGTGATCCGGACGACGCTCGACCTCTCAGATCGATTCCACGAAGGAGCACATCCGATGGACATCCTCTCCAACCGCTTCAAGGCGGCGCTCGGCCAGGGCCGGCAGCAGATCGGCCTGTGGTGCAGCCTCGCCAGCCCGATCTCCACCGAGGTCGTAGCCGGCTCCGGCTTCGACTGGCTGCTCCTCGACATGGAGCATTCGGCCAACGACCTGCGGGACGTCTACAGTCAGGTCCAGGCGATGATGGAGAGCCCGGCCCACGCCATGGTGCGGGTGCCGAGCGACGAGGCGATCACCATCAAGCGCATCCTCGACACCGGGGTGCAGTCGCTGATGATCCCCAACATCGACGACGCCGACCAGGCCCGCCGCGCGGTGGCCGCGACCCGCTACGCCCCGCGCGGCGTGCGCGGATTCTCGCAGGCGCCGCGCGCCGCCCGCTTCGGCCGCATCCCCGACTACCACGCCCGCTGCGAGGCCGAGATCTTCGTGGCCGTGCAGATCGAGTCGCGGCGGGCGCTGGACAACCTCGACGAGATCGCCGGCGTGGAGGGCGTCGACGGCGTCTTCATCGGCCCCGGCGACCTCTCGACCAGCCTCGGCTACCTCGGCCAGCAGAATCATCCCGACGTGGTGGCGATCATCGCGGAGACGATCGCGCGCATCACGAAGGCCGGGAAGCATGCCGGCATCCTCACCGCCAACGAGGATCTGGCCCACCGCTACATCGCCGCCGGCACCCGCTTCACCGCGGTCGGCTCCGACATGGGCCTGCTCGCGCGGCAGTCCGAGGCGCTCGCCGCCCGCTTCAGGGGCTGAGCCAGGATCAACCCTCCCCCCTCCGCGGGGGAGGGCGGATGCGCCATTCCGGGAGACACCACCATGAACATCGGATTCATCGGCCTCGGCATCATGGGCGCGCCCATGGCCGGGCACCTGATCGCCGCCGGGCACAGCCTGTTCCTGAAGAGCCGCCGGGCGGTGCCCGAGGCCCTGGTCGCCGCCGGCGGCACGCCCTGCGCCACCGCCGCCGAGGTCGCCGAGCGCGCCGACGTCGTCATCCTGATGCTGCCGGACACCCCCGACGTCGAGACGGTGCTGTTCGGCGCGGACGGCGTCGCGGCGGGCCTGAGGCCCGGCACGACCGTGATCGACATGAGCTCGATCTCGCCGATCGCGACGAAGGACTTCGCCGCCCGCATCAGGGAGCGCGGCGGCGCCTATCTCGACGCGCCGGTCTCCGGCGGCGAGGTCGGGGCGAAGAACGCCGCCCTCTCGATCATGGTCGGCGGCGACGAGGCCGATTTCGGGCGCGCACAACCGCTGTTCGCGGCCATGGGGAAGACCGTGACCCATGTCGGCCCGGTCGGATCGGGCCAGGTGGCGAAGGTCGCCAACCAGATCATCGTCGCGCTCACCATCGAGGCGGTGGCCGAGGGCCTGCTGTTCGCCTCGAAGGCCGGCGCCGACCCGGCCAAGGTCCGCGAGGCCATCACCGGGGGCCTGGCCACCTCGCGCATCCTCGAGCTGCACGGCAAGCGCATGATCGACCGCACCTTCGATCCGGGCTTCCGCATCGGGCTGCACCAGAAGGACCTGAACCTGGCGCTGGAGGGCGCCCGCGCGCTCGGGCTCAGCCTGCCGGCCACAGCTCTGGCGCAGCAGCTGTTCTCGGCCTGCGTCGCCAACGGCGGGGCGGCCTGGGACCATTCGGCGATGGTCCGCGCGCTGGAGATCATGGCCGACCACGAGGTCGGCGCCGCCTGATCAAGGCTCGATCGATCGATGCCGCGATGGCATCGATCGATCCATCGTTTGGATTGGAAGGTATCGACCGGGCGGACTAATCTGGAAACCTCAAGGAAACCGACCGCGACGGGCACGCATCCGTCGGGCGATCCCGAGGAGGAAACCATGTCGCTGGCGATTCCGGTGCAGAGCGCGACGCGCATGCGCGTGCGCTACCTGATCCTCCTCGTACTGTTCGCGGTCACGGTGCTGAACTACGCCGACCGCGCGATCATCTCGATAGCGGGCGTGCCGATCGCGCAGGAATTCGGCATCACGCCCGTGCAGATGGGCTACATCCTCTCCGCCTTCAGCTGGTCCTACGTCGCGGCCCAGCTGCCCGGCGGCTGGCTGCTCGACCGCTACGGCACCAAGTGGATCTATGCCGGCGGCGTGTTCTTCTGGTCGTTCTTCACCTTCGTCCAGGGCTGGGCCGGCTTCCTCGGCGCGGGCTCCGCGGTGGCGGTGTTCTTCCTGATGCGGATGCTGGTGGGCATCGCCGAGGCGCCGTCCTTCCCCGGCAACGCCCGCCTCGTCACCGCCTGGTTCCCGGCGGCCGAGCGCGGCAAGGCCTCGGCCGTGTTCAACGCGGCCCAATACTTCGCGCCGGTGCTGTTCGCGCCGCTCACCGCCTGGGTGACCCAGAGCTTCGGCTGGCGCTACGCGTTCTTCAGCATGGGCCTGATCGGCCTGGCGATGGTGCTGCTCTGGGTCTGGCTGATCCACGACCCCAAGGACCATCCGAGCGTCACCTCGGGCGAGCTCGACGAGATCGCCCGGGGCGGCGCGCTGGTGCAGGTCGGCGCCGCGCCGTCGGGCGCGACCACGTCGACATCGCGCGACGCGAAGCCAGTGCGGGCGGGCGCCGCCCCCGCCGCCGGCACCTGGGGAACGATCAAGCAGCTCCTCGGCAACCGGATGCTGCTCGGCATCTACGTGGCGCAGCACTGCATCAACGTGATGACCTACTTCTTCCTGACGTGGTTTCCGATCTACCTCGTCAAGCAGCGCGGCATGTCCGTGCTCCAGGCCGGCTTCACCGCCTCGCTCCCGGCCTTGTGCGGCTTCGTCGGCGGTATCCTCGGCGGCGTGATCTCCGACGCGCTCCTGCGCCGGACCGGCTCGCTCAACATCGCCCGCAAGCTGCCGATCATCGCCGGCATGCTGCTGTCGATGGTGATCATCGCCTGCAACTACGTCGACTCGCATGCCCTGGTGATCGGCCTGATGGCGGCGGCCTTCTTCGGCAAGGGCCTCGGGGCGCTCGGCTGGGCGGTGGTGTCCGACACCTCGCCCAAGGAGGCGGCGGGCCTGAGCGGCGCGCTGTTCAACATGTTCGGCAACACCGCCGGCATCACCACGCCGATCATCATCGGCTATCTCGTCCAGTCCTCGGGCTCGTTCGACACGGCGTTGGTCTTCGTCGGGATCAACGCGCTCGTGGCGATGAGCGCCTATCTCCTCCTCGTCGGCGACATCCGGCGGGTCGAGCTGCGCCGCGCCTGACCGACCGCCGACCGCCAGGGAGCATGCGATGCCAGACGCCGTGATCGAAGCCCCGCCGGTGCCGCCGGCCGGGCCCGCCCTGGGCGACGCCCCCCGCACCATCCGCCTGCACGCGAGCGACAACGTCGCCATCGTCGTCAACGCCTTCGGGCTGCCGGCCGGCACGGTGTTCCCGGACGGGCTGACCCTCGTCGAGTTCGTGCCGCAGGGCCACAAGGTGGCGCTCGCCGCGATCCCCGAGGGCGGCGAGGTCCGGCGCTACGGCGAGATCGTCGGCATCGCGACGCAGGATATCCCGCGCGGCGCCTGGGTCGAGGAATCGCGCGTGGCCACCCCGACCGCCCCCGCCCTCGACGCGCTGGAGATGGCGACCCGCGTGCCGGCGCCCCTGCCGCCGCTGACCGGCTGCACCTTCGAGGGGTTCCGCAACCCGGACGGCTCGGTCGGCACCAAGAACATCCTCGCGATCTCGATCAGCGTGCAATGCGTCGCCGGCACCCTCGACGTGGCGATCCGGCGGATCAAGGCGGAGCTGCTGCCGCGCTTCCCCAACGTCGACGACGTGGTCGGGCTGACCCACGCCTACGGCTGCGGCGTCGCGATCAACGCGCCGCAGGCGGTGATCCCGATCCGCACCCTCCAGAGCCTCGCCCGCAACCCGAATTTCGGCGGCGAGGTGATGGTGGTGGGCCTCGGCTGCGAGAAGCTCGTCTCCGAGCGCCTGCTGCCGGACGGCGACGACGCGCAGGACGGCGGCGTCGTGCGGATGCAGGACGAGCGCCACCAGGGCTTTTCCATGATGCTCGACAGCATCATGGCGATGGCCGAGGCCCGGCTCGCGATCCTGAACCGGCGCCGGCGCGAGACCTGCCCGGCCTCCGACCTCGTGGTCGGCCTGCAATGCGGCGGCAGCGACGCGTTCTCCGGCGTCACCGCCAACCCGGCGCTCGGGTACTGCGCCGACCTGATCGTCGCCGCCGGCGGCACGGTCCTGTTCTCGGAGGTCACCGAGGTCCGCGACGCGATCCACCTGCTGACGCCGCGCGCCAAGACGCCGGCGGTGGCCGAGGCTTTGGTGCGCGAGATGGCGTGGTACGACGACTACCTCGCCAAGGGCGAGGCCGACCGGCGCGCCAACCCGTCCCCCGGCAACAAGAAGGGCGGGCTGAACAACATCGTCGAGAAGGCGCTCGGGTCGGTCGCCAAATCCGGCACCTCGGCGATCTCCGGCGTGCTCGCCCCGGGCGAGCGGGTCCGCGAGAAGGGCCTGATCTTCGCGGCGACGCCGGCGAGCGACTTCGTCTGCGGCACGCTGCAGCTCGCCTCCGGGATCACCCTCCAGGTGTTCTCGACCGGGCGCGGCACGCCCTACGGCCTCGCGCAATGCCCCGTGATCAAGGTCGCGACCCGCACCGAGCTCAGCCAGCGCTGGTCCGACCTGATCGACCTCGACGCCGGCCGCATCGCCACCGGCCACGCGACGATCGAGGAGGTCGGCCGCGAGCTGTTTCAGCTCATCCTCGACGTGGCGAGCGGGCGCAAGACGCCGTGGTCCGACCGCTGGGGCCTGTTCAACGACCTGACGCTGTTCAACCCGGCGCCGATCACCTGAGGGTTCCGACGCCACGGAAGGAGCGGACACGCCGCACGCCATGCGCCGTGCCCGCCGGGGACCGAGCGACGGACAGGCCGGGACGACACCGGCCGGGAGGACACGATGGGCGCACTCGATCGCCGGACCCTGCTGGCGCTGGCGGGCGCCGCCGCCACGACGGCGTGGGCCGGGCCTGCGCAGGCCGCCTTCGAGCCGTCCGAGCGCCTGCCCGACCCGGCGATCGAGATCCTCGACCCGTCGTTCGCCCGGTACCGGATCTTCTCGGCGACGGTGGAGCGGATCGCCACGGGCTTTCGCTGGGCGGAAGGACCGGTCTGGCTCGGCGACATGCGCTGCCTGCTGTTCAGCGACGTGGTCAATGACGCGATCATGCGGTGGGACGAGGCGACGGGCACGACGAGCGTGTTCCGCAAGCCCTCGAACTACGCCAACGGCAACGCCCGCGACCGCCAGGGCCGCCTCGTCACCTGCGAGCACAAATCCCGCCGGGTGACCCGCACCGAGCACGACGGCACGATCACCACCCTGTTCAGCGGGTTCGACGGCAAGCCCGCCAACGCCCCGAACGACGTCGTCTGCCGCTCAGACGGCGCGATCTGGTTCACCGACCCGGCCTTCGGCCCCAACCCCTACGAGGCGATGGCCCAGCCGGAACGGCCGGGCCAGGTCTTCCGCCTCGATCCGCGGACCGGCGAGGCGAGGGTCGTCGTCGCCGACATCGCGGGCCCGAACGGGCTGTGCTTCTCGCCCGACGAGACCAAGCTCTACGTCATCGAATCCCGCGCCCAGCCGAACCGGCTGATCCGGGTCTACGACGTGGTCGGGGACGGCAGCGCGCTCGCCGACGGCCGGGTGCTGTTCGATTGCGGCAGGGGCACCGCGGACGGGTTCCGGGCGGATGCCGACGGCAACCTCTGGTGCGGCTGGGGCATGGGCGCCGATCTCGACGGCGTCCTGGTGATCTCGCCCGAGGGCAGGGCGATCGGCCGGATCCGCCTGCCGGAGCGCTGCGCCAACCTGTGCTTCGGCGGCGCCGACGGCAACCGCCTGTTCATGGCCTCGACCAAGTCGATCTACGCGCTCTCCGTCAACACCCGGGGTGCGGTGCGGTAGGGCCGCCCTACACCAGCTCGAGGATCGCGAGCCGGTCCGTCACGCCGAGGGTCAGCGTCCGGGCCGGGCCGAGCGTTTCCACGCCGACGGAGCCGTCGTCGGCGAAGCGGTGCAGCCGCGCCGCCTTCGGGACGCCCGAGAGGGTGAGGGTCACGCCCTGCGCCGGCGCGTCGGGCCGTGCCCGGCGTTGCACCCGGTCCCAGCCGTCGATCCCGAGCCAGAGCGGCACGAGGACGGCGCCGTCGCCGCGCAGGAAGCGGATCGCCTGGAGGTCGCGCGGGGCCGCGTCGAGGGCCACGTCGAGGGCGGGGCCGGCCACGGCCGGGCCGGCCCGGAACAGGCGCATCAGGTTGGCGACCGCGGCAAAAGTCGGCGTGGCTGAGCCGTCGAAGCGCAAGAGGCCGAACCGGCCTTCCGGGTCGCCCTCGCCCCGGTCGACCGAGGCGGCCAGCTCGTAGAGGTAGGTGCGGCGGATGCCCTGGAGGAAGCTCCACAGCAGCAGGCGGGGCGTGTAGCGCGCCCGCACGGCCTCCGAGACCGGGAAGTGGAAGCTCCGGGTGGCGAGCGCGGTGTGGTAGCCGTTCTCGGTGGCGAGCAGCGGCGCGCGGCCGAAGATGGGCTGAGCGGCGGCGACGAAGCGGCGCAGGTCGCCGTTGCCGGCGTTCTCCGGGTGCTCCATGCCGGGGTAGGGGTGGATGTTGCCGTAGTCGACGGCGTTGGCCAGGGACTCCGCCGCCGCGACGTTGGCCTGGACGTAGCTCGGCCCGGCGACCTTCACCGCGCCGCCGGCATTGCGTGCCGCCCGGTAGAGCGCGCGCTGGTGCTCGGCCGAGGCCTGCGGGCGGCCGGCGCCGGCGGCGATGTTGGGCTCGTTGCTGCCCTCGGCGATCGCGAGCCCGCCCGCGCTCCAGGCGGCGATGTCGGGCAGGCGCCGGGGCGGCACCAGCGGCCCGACGTCGAGCCCGTCGTAGAAGACGAGGCTGAACCGGTAGCCGGCCCGCGCCAGCTCGGCGATCCGCCGGAACTGCGGCGGCGGCCCCGATGGCGGCTCGCCCGCCGGCAGGACGATGTCGTCGCGCAGGTGCCGGATCCCGAGGGCGTCGAGCGCCGCCGCGCAGCGCGCGAACCGGTCGACGTACGGGGTCCCGTCGTGCCCGAAATGGGTGTTGATGCCGACGGACTGCGCGAAGTCCTCGCTCGGATACGACGGCAGCGGGCCGGCCAGGGCCGGGCGTGCCGCCAGCGCCGACGCGCCCGCCGCCAGCACGAGGCGGCGGGTCGGTCCATGGGGCCTCATCGATCGCACCTCCTCTAAGGCGTCGCGGCCGCGGGCACCGCCTCGGCGCGCGGCGCGGCGGCGGCGACCAGGGCGGCCTTGCGGTTCAGGATCAGCGCGACGCTCCGGCGCAGCGGCGCGCGCAGGAACAGCAGCGCCAGGATCCCGTAGACCAGGATGCCGAGGCCGATCGCCGCCGCGAGGCCGGCGTGGTCGCCGAGCCGCGCGTAGAGGCGATCCTGCGCCAGGAACACGGTGGCGCCCATCGCGAGCGAGCAGGCGAGGATCGGCGCCAGCGAGGCGGCGACCGCCAAGGTGCCGACCGGCACGAACCGGCCGGCGGCCCGCACCACCACGGGCGAGAACAGGTAGGCGCGCAGCACGTGCCCGACGACGAGGGCCGACAGGCCGAACGGCGCCGTCACCAACGAGGCCAGGATCGTGATCGTGAACTGCGCGGCCGACAGGACCAGCGCGGTGCCGGTCCGGTCGGAGGCGGTGAAGATCATCCACAGCATCGAGGTCGCGACGAATTCCGGGCCGAGCAGCGCCAGGATGCGCAGCACCGGCACCGCGTCGCGCCACTGCTCGCCGAAGAGCAGCGGCACGAGGTGCGGCGCCACCACGGCCATGCCGACGAAGGCCGGCAGCGCCAGCACCGCCGACATCGCGACGAAGCCGTCGAAGGCCGCGGCCAGGTCGCGCGGCCGGTCCTGCAGCCGGGCGTAGGTCGGCAGCGCGACCGCCGCGAGCGGGATCACCGCGACCTGGCTGATCAGGTCGATGCAGCGCCAGGCCATGCGCAGCAGGCCGATATCGGCGGTGGAGAGGAAGTAGGCGGCGACCACCTCCTGGCTGCGGATGCTGAGCGTCAGGAGGAGCTGGGTCGAGAACACCCGCGAGCCGAAGGCGAGCTGGCGGCGGGCATGGGCGCGCACGAAGCGCCATCCGGGAAGCCACGGAAACGCCGCCCAGGTCAGCAGCGTCGTCATGCCGGTGGCGAGCAGCCGCTGGATCACCAGGCTCCAGACCCCGAACCCGTTCAGCGCGAGCGCGATCGCCACCGACCCGCCGATCAGGTTGGCGACGAGGGCCCGGATCGCGAGGCTGCGGAAGCCGAAGAGGCGCTGCAGCCGCGCCTCGTGGATCACGCCCGCGGCCGCGATCACGAAGGTGGCGGCGAGCGCCGCCAGCACCGGCTGCAGCTCGGGGATCCGCAGCATCCACGCGATCGGCCACGACAGCGCGACCAGCGCCAGCCCGTAGAGGCAGCCGGAGGCCAAAGCCACCCAGAAGGCGGTGTCGACGAAGCCGTCGTCGAGCCGGTCGGTCTGCACGACGAGGTCGGGCAGGCCGCCCCGCGTGACGATGAGCAGGATGTCGATGAACACGACCGCCACGGCGACGAGGCCGAACTCGCTCGGGTCGAGCAGGCGCGCCAGCACCAGGAACACCACGAAGCTCAGGACGACGTTGCCGATTGCGCTGACGGCGACCCACCCGGCCGCCCGGACGGAGCGGCCGGCCATATCGTCCCGGGTCGCAGCCGCGTCCGGCGCCGCGGCGGACGGGCCGGGCGGGCTAGGCGCCATGATGGATGCCGTGCGCTGGCGACGGTTCCGGCGCGATGCCGCGGCGCTCGGCGAGAAGCTCGGCGTAGAGGTCGAGATACTTCTCGGCGACGCGCTCGGAGGTCGATTCGCGCAGGACGTGCTGGAACGCGCGCTCGTCCGGCAGGCTGGCGCGGCCGCGGGCCAGCACCGTGCGGATGCGGTCCGCGAGGTCGGGCGCGTCGCCGGCGCGAAACAGCCAGTCGGCGTTGTCCTCGCCGATCAGCTCGGGGATGCCGCCGGAATCGGCGCCGATCACCGGCACGCCCATGGCGTAGGCCTCGTAGACCGTGCGCGGCGAGGGTTCGGCCCAGAACGAGGGCACGACGAGGACGTCGACCTCGGTGAGGAAGTCCTTCGGGTCGACCCAGCCGACGAACTCGATCGGCAGCCCTTCGGCCTTCGCCTTGAACCGCTCGATCGAGTCGTCCATCGCCTGGCCCGCGAACAGGCAGCGCCAGCCGCCGGAGGCGGGATTCCCTTCGGTGGCGTGCGCGCGTGAGCCGATCTCGGCCAGCGCGTCGATCAGCGTGCCGACGCCCTTCTCGACGTTGATCCGCCCGAGATAGCCGAAGGTCATCGGCTTGGCGCTCCGGTCGACCCGGCGGCGCGCCTCGGGATCGCCGTCCGGCACCGTGCAGGAATAGTAGATCACCCGTCGCCGCTCGGGAGCGAGGTGGCGGAACAGGCCATGGTCGACATGGGTCTGCAGGATCCGGGTGCCGACGCTCGCCACCGCGTCGACCCAGCGGTTGGTCAGCTGCTTGGAGGCGTTCACGACCTTGCAGCCGAGGTGCCAGTGCGTGCACGGCGCGCCGTGCTTGAACATCGCCGCGTTGCCGCAGATCAGGTCGTACTCGCAGACCGTGTGCACGATCGGGATGTCGCGCCGGGCCGCCTCGCGCCAGACCAGCGTCGAGATGTCGAGCAGCGAGTGGGTGTTGACGACGTCCGGCCGGAAGTCGTCGAGCACCCGGCCGAAATCGGCGGCGATCGCGAAGTTCCACTGCTGCTTGAGCTTGGCGGCGTTGCGCGCGAAGCGGCCGTGCTGCGCCCAGTCCTCGAGCCAGAAGTCGTTGTGATGCGCCATGCGGTAGACCGTGACGCCGTTGCGCACGGTCTTGGGCTCGGCCTGCCGCTCGATGCAGGCGGCGGCGACCGTGTGCCCGAGGCCGGCGAGCTCCTCGGCCAGATGCTCGACGGACCGCTCGGCGCCGCCGACGATATGGGGCGGGTAGAGCGAGCTAAGGTGCAGGATGCGCATGGCGCCTTGATCCTTGAGGCGTTGATTCTCGAGGCGTTGACCGCTGGGACGTCGATCCTTGGGACGCCGATCCGTGGGCGACGGCGGGCTCACGGGCGAGGAGGCTGCGGTAGAGGTCGAGGTAGCGGGTGGCGACCGCCTGCGGCCGAGTTCCTTCGGCGACCGCGGCGGCGTTGGCGAGGCCGGTCGCGAGGCGGGCGGGGTCGGCGACGATCCGCGCCATCGCGGCGGCCAGCGCCGCCGCGTCGCCGGGCGGCACGAGCCAGGCGGGATCGTCGGTGCCGACCTGCTCGGCGATGCCGCCGACGGCGGTGCCGATCACCGGCACGCCGCGGGCGTAGGCTTCGGCCACCGTGCGCCCGAAGGCCTCGGGCCAGACCGGCGGGACGACGAGGCAGTCGATGCCGTCGAGGAAGGCGTCGGCCGCGACGAACCCGTCGAAGGCGACGGGCAGCCCGGCGGCGAGGCCTTCGTAGCGGTCGAGCCCGTCGACGGCGCGCCCGGCGATGCGCAGCCGCCAGCCGGTGCCGGGCAGGCGGCGGCAGGCCTCGATCAGGGTGTCGACGCCCTTCGACGGCTCGATCCGGCCGATGTAGCCGAACGTGACTTCGCCCGAGGGGAGGGCGCGCGGCGCCGGCGGCGGCCCCGCCTCGATCGGGTTCCAGATCACCTGCCGCAACGCGGCCGGCACGTCGCGGAAGAACCCGGCCGCGAGGTGGCGGGCGAGGATGTCGCTGCCGACACCGACCACGGCGTCGACCGGCCGCTGGCAGAGCCGGTGCAGGAGCGCGTAGGCGCGGCACTTGGCGTGCTGCCGCTCGCAGGCGCGGCCGTGCCGCACCATCGCGCCGTTGCTGCACAGGCTCGTGAAGTCGTGCAGCGTGTGGACGACCGGCACCCCGAGCCGGCGCAGCATCGGCCAGATCTGCGGCGTCAGCTCCGACATCGAGTGCGTGTTCACCACGTCGGGCGAAAAATCCCGCACCGCGGCCTCCATCGCGGCGAGCGTGCGCCCGTCCCACTGCGCGGCGAGCTTGTAGCGCAGGCGGTCGAGCCGCCCGTGCTCGGCCCAGTCGAGGACGTGGAACGGCGTGCCGTGGCCGAGGCGGTAGATCGTCGCCGCGCCCGACCGGTCGGGCGGCTCCGCCCGGCGCGACAGGCAGGCGACGCCGACCTGCGCCCCGAGACCCGCCTGCATCCGCACGAGGGTCTCCACCATCAGCTCCGCCCCCCCGACCTGTTCGGGCTGATACAGCGATGAGAGGTGGAGAATACGCATCTGATCAATCTGACGGTGCTAGATCGACCCTAGTCCGGGGTTATTGCCAGTCGATGAAGCGCATCCTGCTCAACATGCCGAGCCAGTTCGGCGGCAAGCCGTCCGGCGTCGCCCGCGTCGCCTTCGCACTGATCGACGAGCTCGTCCGGCGGCCCGACGTCGCCGTGGTGCTGCGCTCGCCCTGGACCCGAGCCGAGCTTCCCGCGGCGTGGCGCGACGCCGTCGCGGTCGTGACGGTGCGCCGCCCGCGCATCGTGGTCCTCGACGTGCTGGCCCAGCTCGTCACCGTTCCGGCCTGCTGCCGGCGGCACGCCATCGACGTGGTGCTGAACATCGACCCCTACGGCGCGGGCGCCGGCGGACGGGCGCGCATCGTCGTCGTCCACGACCTGTACTTCCGCACGATCCCTCAGAGCACCGGCCCGCGCGAGGCGCTCACCACCGACTGGATCTTCCGGCTGATGCTGGCGCGCAACCACGCCGCCGTCGCTGTCTCGGACGCGACGCGGCGCGACCTGGAGCAGCATTACCCTGCCGTCCGCGGGCGCGTCCGCGTGATCCCCTCGGCTTCCGTGCTCGACCCTGCGGCCCTCGCCGTCGGGGCGCCCGCGGAGGTCGCCGGCCCCTACGTGCTCGCCGTCGGGAACGCCACGCACAACAAGAACTTCGGCTTGCTCGCCGAAGCGGTGGCCTCGATCGCGCACGCCCATCCCGATCTCGCCGTCGTCCATGTCGGCGAGGACCCCGCCGACGCCGTCGCCGGGACGCTCCGGCGGATCGGGGCGGCTTCCCGCGTGGTGCGCCTGTCGCGCATCAACGACCAAAGGCTCGCCGCGCTCTACCGCGGCGCGCTGTGCCTTTGCGTCCCGTCCTTCGCGGAAGGCTTCTGCCTGCCGGTGCTGGAGGCGCAGGCGCTCGGCTGCCCGGTGGTGTGCTCGGACCGCTCCGCGACGCCGGAGGTCGCAGGGGAGGGCGCCCTGACCTTCGATCCCACCGATGCCGGCGCCCTGGCCGCCTGCCTGCGCCGGCTGATCGAAGAGCCGGCCCTGCGCGAGAGCCTGGTCGCGAAGGGCCGGAGCAACCAGGCCCGCTACACCTGGGACGCCACCGCCCGCGGCTACGCCGACCTCCTCGACGCCGTGCTAGCAGGCGGCGACCCGCCGTCGCGCCCGCTCTGAGGCCGGCGCGGCCGGCAGCGGGCCGGAACCGCGCGCCGAGCGGCTTCAGCATAGTTAAGATTTACCAAGCGGACGAATTCAGCAGTCTTTGCGCTGTCGGCAGGCCTTTGAGCCGTCGATATTTCTAAAAGTGCAAGCATCTCCGCCTATCACCAGCATTGGCCGCGACCATTCAGGTGACTACACCTTTAAGTTGCATCCATACCGGGCTTCGCCTCGGTGCCCCCTTCCTTCGAGGTCTCGAAGATGCGCGTCGCGATCGTCCATGATTGGCTCTACGTCGTCGGCGGTGCCGAGCGCGTCCTGCACGAGATCCTGGCGATCTATCCCGAGGCGGACATCTTCACGCTGTTCGACTTCCTGAGCCCGGCCGACCGCGCCAAGATCGGCGTCGGCGCCACGCGGACGAGCTTCCTGCAGCGGATGCCGCTGGTGCGCACCCGGCACCGCGCCTACCTGCCGCTGATGCCGATCGCCGTCGAGCAGTTCGACCTCTCGGCCTACGACCTCGTGATCTCGAGCAGCTACGCCGTCGCCAAGGGCATCCTGACCGGGCCGAGCCAGGTCCACGTGTCCTACATCCATTCGCCGATGCGCTACGCCTGGGACATGCAGCACAGCTACCTGCGCGAGAGCGGGTACGAGCACGGCGTCAAGAGCATGGTCGCCCGCATGATCCTGCACCGGATGCGCCTGTGGGACACCCGCACCGCCAGCGGGCCGGACGCGGTGGTCGCCAACTCCGCCTTCGTCGCCCGGCGCATCCGCAAGGTCTACGGCCGCGCCGCCGAGGTGATCCATCCGCCGGTCACGCAATCGGCGATCCGGGCGGACCTGCCGCGCGGCGACCACTTCCTCGTGGCGAGCCGCCTCGTGCCGTACAAGAACGTGCGCGCGGTGATCGAGGCCTTCGCCCTGATGCCGGACCTCCGGCTCGTCGTCGCCGGGACCGGCTCCGAGGAGGCGCGCCTGCGCGAGGCGGCCGGGCCGAACGTGACGTTCGCCGGCTTCGTCGGGGATTCCGAGCTCCGCCGGCTGATGGGGACGGCGCGCGCCTTCGTGTTCGCGGCGGAGGAGGATTTCGGGATCATCCCAGTGGAGGCGCAGGCCGAGGGCACCCCCGTGCTGGCGCTCGGCCGCGGCGGCGCGCGCGAGACCGTGGCGACGCTTCCGCCCAACCGCTCGGGCATGTTCTTCGCCGAGCCGGACCCCGCCGCGATCGCGGCCTGCGTCCGCGACTTCACGGAGCAGGAGGGCATGTTCTCGCGCGCCGCCTGCCGCGCCCAGGCGGCGCTGTTCGCCCCGGAGGTGTTCCGCACCCGGTTCGCCGGCTTCGTCGACGAGCAGATGGCCCTCCACCGCGACCTCGGCGCCGGCCAGGAGCGCTCGGGCCACCGCCTCAAGGCCCTGGCCTGACCGAATCCGCCACGCTCGGCCCGCGCGCGGCGGCCCGAACCTCACAATCCCTTCCGCACGGTCGCGCGACCCCGTTCGCGAACCGGCGCCAGACCCGGTGGTCGACGATGACGACGTCCTACCTCAACCCCGCCCGCACCGCCGTGCCGGCCGCGCCGAGTTCGGGCCCGGCCACCGACCAAGCCGGCCCGTTCGCGACGATCTGGCGGCGGCGGCGCCTGTTCGCGGCGGTCTTCATCGGCGTCATGTCGGTGGCGATCGGGCTGCTGATGGTCGCGCCGGTGCAGTACCTGGCGGTCGGCTCGGTGATCGTGGCCGAGCCGGAGCCCGGCAGCAACAACGCCAACGCGTCGGTCGCCTGGATCCAGAAGCTCGGCGACCCGGCCGACATCGAGAGCCAGATGCTGGTGATCCGCGCGCCGCGGATCATGCGCCTCGTCGCCTCGGGCGACGTGGTCGAGAAGGTTGTGGCCGAGTGCCGGCAAATCGCGCGCGGCGGGCTCCTCGCGAGCCTGCTGCCGCCCAAGGAGGACGGCTGCGACAAGCTGCGCGGCAACACCGACCTGGTGGTCGACTACCTGCAGCGCCGCTACGTCGTCACCGGCGCCGGCCGCTCGCGCGTCATCAACATCGCCTACCGCTCGCCGAACGCCGAGACCTCCCAGGCGCTGACCAACGCGCTGATCACCGCCTTCCTCGACGACCAGCGCGGCGTGCTCGCCAACAGCCGCGAGGCGGCGACCGAGTGGCTGTGGAAGGAGATCCGCCAGCTCGACGCGTCCCTGCGCGACGACGAGGCCAAGATCCAGGCCTTCCGCCGGCGCAAGGGCCTGATGTCGGGCGCCAACGCGCCGATCACCTCCGAGCGGCTCAGCACCATCACCCAGCAGCTCTCGGCGGCCGAGACCGCCAAGGCCGACGCCGCGGCGCGCCTCTCCGAGATCAACGCCGACCAGGCCCGGGGCTCGATCAACGCCCCGGCGGTGCTGGCGAGCCGGACGATCGGCGACCTCAAGCAGCAGATGAACGTGGTGGCCGCGCAGATCGCCAACACCGGCACGGTGCTGGGGCCGAACCATCCGACGCTGCAGGCGATGCGCACGGAGCTCGCCGGCCTGAAGCTGCGCGTCGACCGGGAGGTCGCGAGCATCAGCGCCGGCCTGAAGAAGACCTTCGACGCGTCGAGCGCGCTCGCCAAGTCGCTGCGCCAGCAGATGGAGACCGCGAAGGCCGAGGCGGCGTCCGCGATGGACGACGAATCGGTCGTCGCCGGCATGGTGCGCAACGCCGAGATCAAGCGCGGCCAGTACACCGACCTGTACAAGCGCGCCAACGAGCTCGAGACCGAGCGCCGCATCCTCGTCGGCAGCACCCGGCTCGTCAGCCTCGCCGACGTGCCGGCCGCGCCGGTCACCCCGAAGCCGCTGCTGTTCCTCGGCGCCGGCTTCGTCCTGGCCGCCGCGCTGGCCGCGGCCGCCGCGCTGCTGCGCGAACGCGCCGACCGCAGCGTTCGGACCTCGACGCAGCTCGCCGCGGTGGCCCACGCCCCCGTCTTCGCCCAGCTGCCGCACCTGCGCGCCGCCGGCGGACCGGCGCTGCTCGGACGGATGGGGGCCGCCGCCGGCGAGCTGCCGCTCGCCGCGGCGCTGCGCGACGCGCGCAGCGATCCGCTGATGCAGCAGGTCCTGCGCAACCTCGGCGCCCGGCTGATGCTGGCCGGCGCCGACGGCACGAGCCGCGCGATCCTGCTCACCTCGGCCGCGCCCGGCGAGGGCAAGTCCTTCACCACCCTGGCGCTCGCCCAGCTCAACGCGGCGAGCGGGCGCCGCGTGCTCGTCCTCGAATGCGACCTGCGCCGCCCGGTCTTCGAGACGGCTCTGGACCTGCCCGCCGGCCCCGGCCTCGCCGGCGTGCTGCGCGGCGAGGCCCTGCCGCGGGAGGCGGTGATCGCGACGGCGACGCCCAACCTCGACGCCATCCCCGCCGGCGCGGCGACCACGGAATCGACCGAGCTGCTGATGGGCAAGCGCATGACCGAGCTGCTGCTCTGGGCCCGCAAGTACGACCTTGTGCTGATCGACAGCCCGCCCGCGGCGATGCTGATGGACGCCCAAATTTTGGCGCGGCAGGTCGACGGCGTGCTGTGCTGCACCCGCTGGGGCCGCTCGCAGGTGTCGGCGATCAGCGCCACCGTCAACGGCCTGCGCGAGGCCGGCGGCGACGTGTTCGGGCTCGCGATCACCATGGTGCGGGCCGACGACCACCCGTTCTACGACACCGGGCACGAGCCGGCGCGCCGCTATCTCGGAGCCGCGTGATGGACCGTCCGCGGGTCGTGTTCGTCAACCACACCAGCACGATGTCGGGCGCCGAGATGGTGCTGTGCGATGCCGTGGGACCCTGGCGCGGCGCCACCGCCTTCCTGTTCGAGGACGGGCCGCTCGCGACCGCGCTGCGGGAGCGGGGGCTGGCGGTCGTCCGTGCGCGGCACGGATCCGGGCTGTCGTGCCTGCGCCGCGACGGCTCGCCCTGGCGCGCGATTCCGCTGGCCGGACGGCTCGCCGCGACGATCCTCGCGCTGGCGCGGACCGCGAAGGCCCACGACGTGGTCTACGCCAACTCGCAGAAGGCCTTCGTCCTCTCGGCCCTCGCCGCGGCTCTCGTGCGCCGCCCGCTGATCTGGCACCTGCACGACATCCTCGATCCCGCGCATTTCGGGGCGGCGCAGCGTGGGCTTCAGGTCCGCCTCGCCAACGCGTTCGCCGCCCGGGTCGTGGTTCCGTCGCAGGCCGCCGCCGACGCCTTCGTCGCGGCGGGCGGGCGCCGGAATCTCGTCGAGGTTGTGCCCAACGGCCTCGACCTCGACGGCGAGCCCGGCGACCCGGCCGCCCTGCGCACGAGCCTCGGGCTGCCGCACGGCCCGCTGGTCGGCGTCTTCAGCCGGCTCGCCCCGTGGAAGGGGCAGCACGTGGTGCTGGAGGCCCTGGCCCGCTCGCCCGGCACGGCGTGCATCGTCGCCGGCACCGCCCTGTTCGGCGAGGATGCCTACGCGAACGGTCTGCATGCGCGCGCGGCCGAGCGCGGGCTCGCCGACCGCGTCCACTTCCTCGGCCAGCGCGGGGACGTGACGCGCCTGATGCGCGCGGTGGACGCGGTGATCCATCCCTCGATCGCCCCCGAGCCGTTCGGGCGCACCCTGGTCGAGGCGATGCTGGTCGGGACGCCGGTGATCGCCACCGATACGGGCGCGGCGGCCGAGATCCTCGACCGGGGTGCGGCGGGGACCCTGGTGCCGCCCGGCGACGCGGGGGCGCTCGCCGACGCCATCGCCCGCGTCCTGTCCGCGCCGCCGGGGCTCTCGGCCCAGGTCGCCCGGGCGCAGGCGACGGCCCGCGCGCGCTACGGCGCCGCGCGGATGCAGGCGAGCCTGGCCGAGATCGTCCGCCGCGTGGCGGCCGGTAAGCGATGGGCCGCCGCGATCGCGGGCGCTTCGCTGGACCGGCCGGCATGACCGCCGCGACGACGACGGGCGCCCTCGATCGGCCGGCGCCGGGGCGCCTTCACCGCCTCGACGGCGTGCAGATCCTGCGGGCGGTGGCGGCGGTGATGGTCGTCCTGCTCCATGCCGAGCTCCTGCTCGCGCTCCAGGCGGAGGCGCGCGGCCTCGCCATGCCGCGCTTCGCCGCCCTGCCGCTCGGGGCCGGCGTCGACCTGTTCTTCGTCATCTCCGGCTTCATCATCGTCTACGCGTCCGAGCCGCTGTTCGGCGCGCCCGGGGGCGCCGCGCGCTTCCTCAAGCGCCGCCTGCTGCGGATCGTGCCGCTGTACTGGTTCGCGCTCACGCTGCGCCTCGTCGTCCTGCTGGCCGCGGCCGCCGCCGGCCAGGCCGCCGCGCCGAGCCTGGCGGACGTGGCGACCTCGTACCTGTTCATCCCGTTCGACACCCGCGGCTTCGGGCCGGACTACCCGTTCCCGATCCTCGATCTCGGCTGGACGCTGAACTACGAGATGGCGTTCTACCTCGTCTTCGCCGGGGCGATGATGCTCGCGGCGCGGGCGATGAAGGCCTCCGCGCCCGCCGCGGCCCTGCGCGAGCGGGCGGCGCTGGCGGCCGTTTCGATCCTCGCCGTCGGCGTGCTCCTGGCCTGGCTGCGGCCGCCGGCCTTCGACCCGCTCCGGTTCTGGCTGCGGCCGATCGTGCTCGAATTCGCCGCCGGCATCGGCCTCGCGCTGCTGTTCCGCCGCGGCGTCCGGCTCGGCGTCGCCGGCGGCGTCCTGCTCTGCGGCCTCGGGGTCGGCGTCTGGGCGTCGATCGACCTGTCCGGGTTCGACGCCTCGTCTGCGCCCGGGAATTACGGCTGGGCCCGCACCCTGATCTGGGGCGGCGGCGCGGTGCTGATCGTCGCCGGCCTCGTCCTCGGCGGGCTCCGGTTCGACCAGGCGATCGCCCGGCGGATCGCGCGGATCGGCGACGCGTCCTACGCGCTCTACCTGCTGCACCCCTTCGTCTTCCTTGCCGCCAAGGCGGTCCTGCCGCGGCTGCCGCTGAGCGCCGGCCTGCTCTGGCCGCTGACGCTGCTCCTCGTCGCCGTGTCGATCGCCGCGACCGAGGCCTTCCATCGCAGCGTCGAGCGGCCGGTGCTGCGCTGGCTGCAGGGCCGGCCGCGCGACGCCGGCGCGGCGGGCGTGCGGGCGGGGGCATGACGGGCCATCGCGCTCGTGGCACGCGTTCCGCGGGGTCACACCGTCGCGCGGCGGGGTTGGAACGGCGGCCTCGCTTTCCCCATCCGGCGGGGCGGCGTATGAGGACGTTCCCGAACCGTTGCGAGACCCCATGTCCGCCTCCCCGATCGCTCTCCACGCGAGCGGTCCCGCACGCGACCCGGCCGCCGACGAGGCCCTCGACCCCGATGCGATGCGCCGGCCGCTGCCGGATGCGTGGTACTGCGTCGGCCAAGCCTCGGGCCTGACCGGCAAGGCGCTCCGCGCGGTCGAGCTAAACGGCGAGCAGATCGTGATCGGGCGCGATGCGGACGGCGCCCCGTTCGCGCTGCGCGACCGCTGCCCGCACCGCGGCATGGCGCTGTCCAAGGGCGGCTTCGACGGCGCCGAGCTGGTCTGCCCGTTCCACGGCTGGCGCTTCTCCACCGAAGGCCGCTGCCGCGACGTGCCGACCCTCTCCGAGCACGACACGGCCGACTTCTCGAAGATCGTGGTGCAGCGCTTCCCCGTGATCGAGAGCGCCGGCTTCGTCTGGGTCAACCCGCATCTCGGGACGCCGGGCGAGACGCCCGCCCTGCCGGCGCTCGACTTCCACCCGGTCGGCTCGCTCGTGGTCGAGCTCGTGGTCGAGGCCTCGTTCGACCTGACGACCTTGAGCCTCGTCGATCCCGGCCACGTCGCCTTCGTTCACGATTCGTGGTGGTTCCGGCCGTCCAAGGCGCTGCGCGAGAAGAAGAAGACGTTTCGGCCGGTGCCGCACGGCTTCGTCATGTCGAGCCACGCGACGACGACGAGCTCGCCGGTCTACCGCCTGCTCGGCGGGGTGCCCGACGTCGAGATCGAGTTCCGCCTTCCCGGCGTGCGCCTGGAGCGGATCACGGCGGGCGCCAAGCGCCTGGCGAACTACACCTTCGCGACGCCGCTGACCGCCAACCGCACGATGCTCACCAACGCCCTCTACTGGAACGTCCCCGGCCTCAACCTGCTCAAGCCCGTCGCCCGCCCGCTGATGCGCCAGTTCCTGACCCAGGACCAGCAGGTGCTCCAGCACGCGCAACTGGGCCTCGACCGCAAGCCGACCATGGTGCTGTTCGGCCAGGGCGACCTGCCCTCGCAATGGTACTTTCGCCTGAAGCGCGAGGCGCTGGAGGCCGCGCGCGCCGGGCGCCCGTTCGCGAACCCGCTGGAGTCGCGGGAGCTGCGCTGGCGCTCGTGAGGGGCATCGGGGCGACCCGATGCGCGTCTCGGTCGCGATCCCGCCCGGGAACGTCGGTTCGGACCGCGCGATCTTGCCGTTCAGCTCCGATCAGTTCGGCAGCAGCCCCGCTTCCCGATAACTCTGGATCAGGGAATCGAACAGCGTTATGTCCGCGCGGCTTCGCGCGACGATCTGTGCGCCGGCGACCGCCGCGTAGACGGCACGCGCTCTCGCCTCGCCCTCGTTCGGCGCGACCAGCTCGGCGGCGACGAGCTGCCGACGCAGCCACGCCGTGTTGACGTCGGCGAAAGCCTGAACCTCCTTCAGGACCGGCTCGGGCAACGCATCGTATTCCGTCGCCATGAAGCTGCTGAGGCACATGCGGTTGTCGCGCGCCAGCGACAGGCGAAAGATGCCGGGGTACCGTCTCAGCGCCTCCGTCGGGCTCGAGGCATGCGCCGACACGTCCTCGAGGTCGCGGGCGATGTCCTCCCAATAGCGGCGCGCGACCGCCTCGCCGAGGAGGGCCTTGTTGGCGAAGTAGTAGTTGATGCTCGCGGCCTTGATGCCGACGGTCTCGGCGAGGTCGCGGAAATTGAGACCGCCGTAGCCGTAGGCCATCGCCGCCTCCCGGGCGGCCGCCAGGATCGCCTCCCGCACGTTCTCCTTCGACGTCGCTGCCATGCCCAACCTCCATCTGTCATATGGCAGACAGGGGTTGACGAGACAAGCGCCGGGACGTAGCGTGATGCCTGTCATCTGACAGACAGGTGAACGTGATGGAAAGCGAGACGACGATGTCCGACAAGCTCAGGCTCTTCACCTCCCCCTCGGCCTTCCCGAACCCGCAGCGCCTGCGGATCTTCATGCACGAGAAGGGCATCGCCGACCGCTTCGACGAGACGGTCTACGACATGTCGCCCGTCGGCGAGCAACGGGGATGGAAGCACCTGAAGATGAACGCCTGGGGCGAGACGCCGACCCTCGCGCTCGCGGACGGGTCCTTTCTCAGCGAGACCTCCGCCATCGCCCGCTACCTCGACGACGCGTTCGAAGGCCGCAAGATCATGGGCGAAACGGCACTCGAGCGCGGCCTCGACCAGATGTGGGACAGCCGGGTGTGGGTGCACATCCTCTACCCCATCGTCACCGCGTTCCACGTCCTGCACCAGGGCCTGGGCCCGAAGCTCGAGCTGACCAGCAACCCGGCCTGGGGCGAGCATTCGCGCAAGGTGGCGCTGGCGCATGCCGGCCTGGTCGACCGGCATCTCGCCGACGGCCGCGCGTGGCTCCTGGGCGGCGATCAGCCGACCTTCTCGGACATCACGCTGGCGACGGCGATCGCGTTCTCCAAGTTTCCGGTCAACGCGACGCCGCTCGATGAGCGCTTCGAGCATCTCGATGCCTTCTGGCAGCGCTGGCAGACCCGGCCGACCTTCATCGCCGCCTACGCCGACCGGAGCAGCGGCGTCCCGGAGATCGACGAACGCGCCTGAGCGTCCGGCGGTCGGTTCCGGTCATCGCCCCACCGCGAGCCGCCCCGTGCCGCCCTTGGACGCCGGCTTGCATTGGACGGCGGCCGGCAGACGCCGCCTTCCGACCAGTGCCGGCGCCCGTCCGCATGCCCGACATGGATCGGAGGAGGGCGGTCGCGAAACCGGGCCTCGACCCCTATCGCGCCTTCCCCCGCGTCGCCTCATCCTTGCAAGGCGTGATCGCCTTCGGATCGGGCCGCCGGTCGGGGGCCGGCGCCTCGAACACCGCGAGGTAGCCCACCCCGCCGTCGAGCACCGAAAAGCCCGTCTCGCGAAAACCCGCGGCGGACAGCTCGCAGCGCAGGAGCTTGGGCGGCGTGCCGTGGCGCGAGGGGATGTCGTCGGCGTCCACGATCCCGACCCGGCCGCCGGGCCTCATCGCGGCGGCGAGGTTGTGGAGCAGGCCGTAGGGCTGGGTGATCTCGTGGTACATGTGCACCAGGATCGCCGCGTCGACCGATCCAGGCGCGAGGCGCGGATCGTGCGGCTCGCCGCGCACCACCGTGACGTTGGACAGGTCGGCCTTGCGCAGCCGGGCTTCGAGGTCGGCGAGGTAGCGCGGGGTCACGTCTTCGGCGAGCACCCGGCCCTGCGGCCCGACCAGCGGGCTCAGCCGCGTGACGTAGTAGCCGCTGCCGGCGCCGATGTCGGCCACCGTCTCGCCCGGCTTGAAGCCCATCAGGCGGGCGACCTGCCCGAACTCGTCGGCCTTGTCGCGCTGCGCCTCGAAGGCCCATTGCGCCGCGACGATCTCGGCCACCGGCCGGTCGGGCTTCGGGAAGGCGGCAGCCGGGGCGCCGGGCGGTCCCAGGGGTTCCGCCGCCTGCGCGCCGTGCGCCAGGGCCGGGAGAGCGAGGAGGAGGGCGAGGAGCGGTCTGATCATCGAAGTCCTGAACGCGCGAGGGCGGCGCTCGGTGCCGCGGCGTTGACCGCGCAGGCGTCCCGGCGCCATCAAGCGGCCATGACGAACCCGCCCCCTTCCGCCCCGCCCTGGCGGGCGACGATCCTCACGCTCTACCCCGAGATGTTTCCCGGGCCGCTCGGCGCCTCGCTGTCGGGCAGCGCGCTCGCCCGCGGCGACTGGGTCTGCGAGGCCCGCGACATCCGCGAGCACGGGCTCGGCCGCCACCGCAGCGTCGACGACAACCCGGCCGGCGGCGGCGCCGGCATGGTGCTGCGCTGCGACGTGCTCGGCCCCGCCATCGACGCCGCGACCGGGCCGGATGACGCCCGCCCCCGCCTGCTGATGTCGCCCCGCGGAAAGCCGCTGACGCAGGCGCGGGTGCGGGCGCTGAGCGCCGGGCCGGGCGCGCTGATCGTCTGCGGCCGCTTCGAGGGGGTCGACGAGCGGGTGATCGCCGGCCGCGCCCTCGAGGAGGTCTCGATCGGCGACTACGTGCTCTCCGGCGGCGAGGTCGCGGCGATCACCCTGATCGACGCCTGCGTGCGCCTGCTGCCCGGCGTGATGGGCAAGGCGGCGTCCGGCGACGAGGAGAGCTTCGAGGGCGGCCGGCTCGAATACCCGCACTACACCCGCCCCCGCGACTGGGAGGGCCGGACGATCCCGGAGGTGCTGACCGGCGGCGACCACGGCGCGATCCGCGCCTGGCGCCGGGCCGAATCCGAGCGGATCACCGCCGAGCGCCGGCCGGATCTGATGGCGCGGCCGCGCGGCGGCTGAGGCGCATCCCGGCAGGCGCGCGAACACCGCGGCGCGATGCAAGCGGATCGGGGTGTCCACGCGTCCCCGGCCCTTGCAGGGCCGCCGGCATCGGCGCATCCCGGCGGCGGGACACGCCTCCCCGACGAGGTGCGCCCATCTGTAAGGATGGATCCTCATGTTGCGCCGACCCGACACCCGCCCCCGGGTGCCCCATTTCTCCTCCGGCCCCTGCGCCAAGCGCCCCGGCTGGACCCCGGCGGCCCTGGCCGACGCGCCGCTCGGCCGCTCGCATCGCTCGGTCGCCGGCAGGGCCAAGCTCCGCCGGGCGATCGACCTGACCCGCGACGTGCTGCGCGTGCCGGCCGACTACCGCATCGGCATCGTCCCGGCCTCCGACACCGGCGCCGTCGAGATGGCGATGTGGTCGATGCTCGGGCCGCGGACCGTGGAGGTGGCGGCCTGGGAGGCGTTCGGCTCGGAGTGGGTCACCGACGCGTTGAGGCAGCTCAAGATCAGCCCGCGCATCCACCAGACGCCCTACGGCGTGCTGCCCGACCTGTCGGCGATCGACACGAAGCACAACGACGTGGTCTTCACCTGGAACGGCACCGCCGCCGGGGTGAAGGTGCTGAACGGCGACTGGATCGCCGCCGACCGCGAGGGGCTGACGATCTGCGACGCGACCTCGGCCGCCTTCGCCCAGGCGCTCGACTGGGACAAGCTCGATGTGGTGACCTTCTCCTGGCAGAAGGTGATGGGCGGCGAGGCGGCGCACGGCATGCTGGTGCTCTCGCCCCGCGCCGTCGCCCGCCTCGAGAGCCACGTCCCGGCCTGGCCGCTGCCGAAGGTGTTCCGCCTGACCAAGGGCGGAAAGCTGATCGAGGGGATCTTCTCCGGCGACACCATCAACACGCCCTCCATGCTCGCGGTCGAGGACTACCTCGACACGCTGGCCTGGGCGCAGGACCTCGGCGGGCTCGACGCCCTGCATGCGCGGGCGGACGGCAACGCGCGGGTGATCCACGACTGGGTCGCGCGCACGCCCTGGATCGCCAACCTCGCGGTCGACCCGGCGACGTATTCCAACACCGGCGTGTGCCTCGTCATCGCCGATGCCGACGTGCTGGCGCTGGGCGACGCGGTGGTGGAGCGCGTGGCCAAGGGCATCGTCGAGACCCTGGAGCGCGAGGGCGTGGCCCTCGACATCGGCGCCTACCGCGACGCGCCGCCCGGCCTGCGCATCTGGTGCGGCGGCACGGTGGAGCGGAGCGACCTCGAGGCGCTGACGCCCTGGCTCGACTGGGCCTTCGCCCGGGAGAAGGCGGCCCTGACGCAGGCGGCGTAGGAACGCGGCCCGCGCGCCACCCGGCAGCGCGCCAACGAAAACGGGCGGCCCGATCGGGCCGCCCGTTTTCGTTGGCGTGGTGGATGCGGGACCGTGAGGACGGCCCCGCAGGCCGCCGGGATCAGAAGGTGATGCCGGTCTCGACCATGTAGCGGTCCTGCGAGGTGCGGTTGCCGGTGCGGCCGAAGCCGGTGCCGAGGGTGCCGGCCGCCAGGCTGCCGCGGGTGATGTCGTAGAGCTCGACCCGCGAGTACTCGCCGCGGAGGAAGTACTGGCCGAAGGTGAAGGTCGGCGTGACGGTGAAGGAGAGCGCTTCGCTGCCGGCGCCGTAGAGGACGGAGGTGTCGGGGAACAGGCTCAAGCGGTTTCCGCTCTGGGCGATGTACTCGAAGCGGCCGGCCAGGGCGAAGTTGTCGGTGAAGGCGTAGCTCGCGAGGATCGCGCCGCCGAAGGTCTCGGCGCCGTTGAGCCCGAGGGCGGCGTTGCGCTCGACGTTGGTGTACTGGATGTAGGGCGTCACGATCCAGGGACCGGCCGAGTAGGTGTAGTTCAGGCTGATGATGCTGCTGTTCTGCAGCGACAGGGGCGTGGCGTACTGGAAGCGCAGGCTCTGCAGGCCGGAATTGAAGCTGCTGAAGTGCGTGCCGCCGTTGATGCCGATCGTGTTGGCGTCGTCAATCTTGTAGGTGATCAGGCCGGTGATCCAGTTGAGCTCACCCGAGAAGAACCCGTCGGTCGCCGCCAGCGAGGCCGCCCACGGGCCGCTGGCGTAGTTCACCTGGACGCCCTGGTTGATCACGTTCTCCTGGTTGAATAGCAGGCCGCGGGAGATGTTCAGGTTTTGGAAGGTGAACGGCAGCTCCGAGCCGATGTTGGTCGGCATGCGGCCGCCCTGGAGCGACCACTCGTCGTTGATCTGGTACTTGCCGAACGCGATCGAGACCGGGGTGAAGAGCAGATCGGTCTGATCGAAGGCGCTGTAGATCGGCGCGCCGAGGCCGGGGATCGTGTAGGCGCCGACCGCGACGTAGAACTGGAACGGGCCGTCGGCCTTCTGGATGAAGCCCTGCAGGTTCGAGAAGTCGACGCGGCCGGCGCGGTCGGCGGGAACGCCGGGCGGCGTGACCGCGGTGTTGAACGGGTTGGTCTGCGTGTAGGCGTAGCCGGTCACCGCGCCGCCGACGTAGATCTCGCCGATGCCGCCGATGGTGAAGCAGCTCGGGTTCGGGTTCTGCTTGATGACGCCGCCGTAGGCCGGGAAGGTGATCGCGACCTTGCAGGCCTCGGGGACCGGGGGCGGAGCGGGCTTGGCCGACAGGTCGGCGGCCGACACCTGTCCGACGCAGAGCAGCGTGGCGATCGACGCCGTGGCGCCCTGGAGGAACAGCTTCAAGGTCATAGTCCGAGCCCCGTTTGTTTTTTGCTGCGGCCAAGGTGCCGAAAGTTCCCACCCTCCGCAAAAACAACTTTCGGGCAATTGCCTACGAAACGGGCAATCGCGGCCGCAGCCGCCCCAAGCTCAAGATGTGTTGCCGTCGCACCACAACCAGTCGGCCCATCCGGCGCGGATCATCCGGAATTCCGTGCGTCTTCGTTAACGGATCGTTACCAAGCGCCGCCGGACCGGGCCGGATCGACTGCATCGGCGAATCGCTCGACGATCGAGGACTGATCCTGGACTTGGTCGCGAGCCTCGGGACACGTTGCACGCATCGGCTTGGTTCGAGACGCCTCCGGACGAAGGACCGGATCCCCCGACCGCTGCCCCGCGACCGCCTCGGGGATGGCCGCCACGAAAGAAGCCCCGGTGCGGGGCACCGGGGCTTCGTCGGCGTCACGGGGACGTCGATGGATCAGTAGTTGTAGGCGCGCTCGCCGTGATCGGCGATGTCGAGGCCCTCGCGCTCCTCGTCCTGGGTCACGCGCAGGCCGATCGTCAGGTCGACGAGCTTGTACAGGATCGCCGAGCCGATGCCCGACCACAGCAGGGTGAGGCCGACGGCCTCGGCCTGGATGATGAACTGGCTCATCATGTCGTAGGTGCCGAGAACCATCTCGCCGGGCTTGGTCGCGTAGTCGGGGATGCCGACGCCGCCGAGCTTCGGATCCACCAGGATGCCCGTCGCCAGGGCGCCGAGGATGCCGCCGATGCAGTGGACGCCGAACACGTCGAGCGAGTCGTCGTAGCCGATCGCGTTCTTCACGGTGGAGCACATCACGAAGCAGACGCCGCCGGCGACGAGGCCGAGCACGATCGAGCCCATCGGGCCGGCGAAGCCCGAGGCCGGGGTGACGGCGACGAGGCCGGCGATGGCGCCGGAGACCATGCCGAGCAGCGACGGCTTGCCCTTCATCGCCCACTCCACGAACAGCCAGGAGACCGCCGCCGCCGCGGTCGCGACGAAGGTGTTGATCATGGCGAGCGCCGTGGTGCCGTTCGACTCGAGGTTGGAGCCGGCGTTGAAGCCGAACCAGCCGACCCAGAGCAGCGAGGCGCCGATCATGGTCATGGTCAGCGAGTGCGGGGCGAGCAGGTCACGGCCGTAGCCGATGCGCTTGCCGAGCATCAGGCAGCCGACGAAGCCGGCGATGCCCGCGTTGATGTGCACGACGGTGCCGCCGGCGAAGTCGAGGGCGCCCTTCTTGAACAGGAAGCCCGCATCGGCGTTGACGGCGTCGAGCGCGTCCTGCGCGGTCTTCTTGGCCGCGTCGTCGGTCGCCATGGCGAGCGCCTTGGCGGCGTTGCCGACCGCGTCCGGGCCGCCCCAGTACCAGACCATGTGCGCCATCGGGAAGTAGATCAGCGTCACCCAGAGGATGGTGAACACCACGAGCGCCGAGAACTTCATCCGCTCGGCGAAGGCGCCGACGATGAGGGCCGGGGTGATCATCGCGAACGTCATCTGGAAGCAGATGTAGACGTATTCCGGGATGACGACGCCGTTGGAGAAGGTGGCGACGGTCGAGTTCGGGTCGACGCCCTTCAGGAACGCCTTCGAGAAGCCGCCGACGAAGTCGTTGATGGTGCCGCCGTTGGTGAAGGCGAGGCTGTAGCCGTAGAACACCCACAGCAGGCAGACGATCGAGACGATCGCGAAGACCTGGGTCAGGACGGAGAGCATGTTCTTGGTGCGCACGAGGCCGCCGTAGAACAGCGCCAGGCCCGGCACGCTCATCATCAGCACGAGGGCCGACGAGATCAGCATCCAGGAGGTGTCGCCCTTGTTGGGCACCAGGGCGACGGGCGCGGGCGCCGAGGCCGCTTCCGGCACCGGCGTCTGCGCGAGGGACGGCTCGACGAGGACCAGGGCGAGCGCGGCCCCTCCCAGTCCGAGCGCGAGGGCGTTGCGAAGTTTCATGGACACGAGACTCCCGGGTCGCGGTGCTGTCAGGATTGTTGCGAGGCAGAAATGGGTGGTGAGGGCGGCGGCCCTCGCGGGCCGGCTCAGAGCGCGTCGGCGTCGGTCTCGCCGGTGCGGATCCGGACGGCCTTCTCCAGCGGCATGACGAAGATCTTGCCGTCGCCGATCTGGCCGGTGCGGGCGGCGCCCGCGATGGCGTCGATCACCGTGCTGGTCAGGTCGGCGGCGACCGCGACCTCGATCTTCAGCTTGGGCAGGAAGCTCACGGCGTATTCCGCGCCGCGGTAGATCTCGGTGTGGCCCTTCTGGCGGCCGTAGCCCTTGACCTCGGTCACCGTCAGGCCGTGCACGCCGATGCCGGTCAGTGCGTCACGCACCTCCTCCAGCTTGAACGGCTTGATGATGGCCATCACGATCTTCATGCTTGGCGCCCCCTGCGTGGGTTGGGAACCGTGTGCCGCAGCCGACGCTCGGCAGGGGGTTCCGGTCCAGGATGGTCGCGCAGGATCCGAATGACCCCGCGATCGCCGGGCCCTCATTCAAGGACTATGCCAGCGCCGAACTTTTTGGGAACCTTTTCACGCGACCGCCGGATGCACACGCTTTGGTCGCGGACTGGCGCGGGGACGGGCTCAAGCTGAGCAGTAATCGCACACAAAACGGGCAAATGCTCATCAGAAGCGCAGTAATTCGGCGCGTGCGGCGGCCTGCCGGCGGTTTGACGCCAAACTAGGCCGGCCGCGGGCGGATCAGGCCCTCCTGCGCCACCGACGCCACCAGCGTCCCGTCGCGCGCGAAGATCTGGCCGCGGGCGAACCCCCGCGCGCCGGCGGAATTGGGGCTGTCCTGGGCGTAGAGCAGCCACTCGTCGGCCCGGAACGGGCGGTGGAACCACAGGGCGTGGTCGAGGCTCGCCGACTGGATGTCGGCATCGAACACCGAGCGCCCGTGGACGATCAGCGTGGCATCGAGCAGCGTCATGTCGGACGCGTAGGCGAGCACCGCCTGGTGGATCGCCGGATCGTCGGGGAGCTGCGAGGCCGCGCGCAGCCAGACGTTGCACAGCGGCGCCTGCGGCCCGCCTTCGAGATAGCGTCGCAGGTCGACCGGCTTCAGCTCGATCGGGCGCGGACGGCCGAAATAGCCGGCCACCGCCGCGGGGATGCCGGGCATGCCCCTGGCGAGCAGGGACTTGGTGTCGGGCAGCGATTCCGGGGGCGGCGCGTCGGGCATCGCCGCCTGGTGGGCGTGGCCGGCTTCCGTCACCTGGTACGAGGCGGTCATCGCGAAGATTGCGCGCCCGTGCTGGATCGCCTTGACCCGGCGCGTGGTGAAGCTCTGCCCGTCGCGGATGCGCTCGACCTCGTAGACGATCGGGACGCTCGGGTCGCCGCCGAGCAGGAAGTAGGCGTGGAGCGAGTGCGGCGCGCGGGCGCTCGGCACCGTCCGGGTCGCGGCGACCAGCGCCTGACCCACCACCTGCCCGCCGAACACCCGCTTCCAGCCGTTCCGCGGGCTGACGCCGCGGAACAGGTCGGTCTCCAGCCGCTCGAGGTCGAGGATGGCGAGAAGCTCGGCGACGATGCCGGAATCGGTCGGCGGGACGGGATCGGTCGGCATGGCTGTGCGGCGGGCTTTCGGGGCGAGGAGGCGTCCGCCATAGCATCCGCGCGGCCTGCCTCGCCATCGGGCTCGCGGTGCGACCGCGCTTCCCTGCGCCCGCCGGACGAGCCCGCGCGTTGCCTGCGGGCGGAAGCGGTGTCACTTCCTCGCGCGAGGGAACGATGAGGACGAGGCGATGAGGGGTTCGACGACCCGCCCGGGCAGCCGCCACCTGCTGCTCGCGGGCGCAGGCATCCCGGGCCTGTCGCTGGCCCTGGCGCTGCGCCAGGCGCACGGCGACGCGCTCGCCGTCACGGTCTGCGATCCGGGCCTTCCGCGCGCGGCCGAGCGGCAGCGCGGCCGGGCCTTCGCTATCGCGGCCGGCGGCCGGCGCATGCTGGAGCGGCTCGGGATCTGGGACCGGCTCGGGGCGGCGGCCGCGCCGATCACCGAGATGGCGATCAGCGACAGCCGGCTCGCCGACCCGGTCCGCCCGGTCTTCCTGACCTTCGCGCAGACGCCGCGCGATTCCGACGGCCCCTTCGCCCACATGGTCGAGGCGGAGACGCTGGCGGCGGCGCTCCGCGCGGCCTGCGCGGCGGCCGGCGTCGCGCTCGACCCGGTCGGGATCGCCCGCGCGGTGCCCGACGGCGACGCGATCCGCGCCACCCTCTCCGACGGCCGCACCCTCCGGGCCGCGCTGCTGGTGGCCGCCGACGGGGCGCGCTCGCGCCTGCGCGAGGCGGCCGGGATCGGCTGGGTCGGCTGGTCGTACCCGCAGACGGGCATCGTCGCGACGATCCGGCACGCGCGTCCGCACGGGGGCCGGGCGACCGAGCACTTCCTCCCGAGCGGGCCGTTCGCGATCCTGCCGCTGGCCGACGGGCCGCAAGGGCACCGCTCCTCGATCGTCTGGACCGAGCGGGCCGCCGACGTCGACGCCCTGCTCGGGGGCGAGCCCGACGCGGTGCTGGCCGAGATCGAGCGCCGGTTCACGCCCGATCTCGGGCGGCTGGCCCTGGAGCAGGGCCCGAGCGCCCATCCGCTCGCCTTCGGCATCGCCCGGCGCTTCCGCGCCGAACGCCTCGCGCTCCTGGGGGATGCCGCCCACGTCATCCACCCGATCGCGGGCCAGGGCCTCAATCTCGGCCTGGCGGATGCGGCAGCCCTCGCCGAGGCGGTCACCGGCGCCCTGCGCCTCGGGCTCGATCCCGGTGCGGCGGACGTGCTCGTCGCCTACGAGCGGGCGCGCCGGTTCGACACGCTGGCGATGGCGGCGGCGACCGACTGGCTCAACCGGCTGTTCTCGAACGACGCCCTGCCGCTGCGGATCGCCCGCGACCTGGGCCTCGGCCTCGTCGACCGGATGCCCGGCCTCAAGCGCTTCTTCGTCGGCGAGGCCGCCGGCGCGCGCGGCGCCCAGCCGCGCCTGCTGCGCGGCGAGGCGCTCTGACGTCTCACGTCATCTCTTTGAAGCGCCCGGCTCTCTCCCCGTCCGCGGGGAAGGGAGCCGGGCGCGGGCCTCGATCGGCCCGGGGAAACCCTTCAGGCCTTGGCCTTCTTGGCGCGGTCGATCGCCTCGTGGATCAGGCGGTGCGCCTCGGCCTTGTCGCCCCAGCGCACGAACTTGACCCACTTGCCGGGCTCGAGATCCTTGTAGTGCTCGAAGAAGTGCTGGATCTGCTGGATCGTGATCTCGGGCAGGTCGGTGTAGTTCTCGATCCGGTCGTAGCGCTTGGTGAGGTGGCGCGAGGGCACGGCGATGATCTTCTCGTCCTCGCCGCCCTCGTCCTCCATCACCATCACGCCGACCACGCGGGCGCTCATGATCGCGCCGGGCGCCACGGCGCGGGTGTTGGCCACCAGCACGTCGCAGGGGTCGCCGTCGCCGGACAGGGTGTGCGGGATGAAGCCGTAGTTCCCCGGGTAGAACATCGGGGTGTAGAGGAAGCGGTCGACGACGAGCGCGCCGGCTTCCTTGTCCATCTCGTACTTGATCGGTTCGCCGCCGAGCGGCACCTCGATGATGACGTTGACGTCGTGCGGCGGGTTCTTGCCGATCGAGATGTTGTCGATGATCATGGCGCTGGCGCATCCCGGAAGATCGGGGCCTCGCCCCATTGCGAGCGTCTCATAAAGCCCTTGGCGCGCGAAGCAAATCCGCGCCGCGCCGCACGCCGCGACGAACGGGAAGAACCGTCAGCCGAACAGGTAGCCGACCTTCGGCAGCGGCACGCCGGCCAAGCGGTCGAGCGCGTGCGGGCCGGGTCGCCCGCCGAGGCCGGCGTAGAAGTCGGCAGCGCGGGCGTTGTCCTCCAGCGTCCAGGCGCCGATCCGCGCCAGGCCGTGGTCGGCGAGGTCGTTGCGGACCGCCAGGAACAGGCGCCGCCCGAGGCCGACGCCCTGGTATTCCGGCCGGAGATAGAGCTCGTCGACCTCGCCCTCGACGCCGAGCGACCGGCTGCGGGCGCGGCCGTAGCCGGCGTAGCCGACCACCGTGTCGGCGGTCTCGACCACCGCGATCGGCCGGCCGCGCTTGAGCGCGGCGCGCCACCACGCGCCGTCGCGCTGCGCGATCAGCCGCTCCAGCGCGACGCCCGGGATGATCCCGCGATAGGCCTCGCGCCAGGCCGCATCGAACACCGCCGACAGCGCGCCGACATCCGCGTTGCGGGCCCGGCGGATGCTCGTGGTGCGGGTGCTCATGGCCGGACCCTTCGGTTCGATCGTGCGGTTGGCGGGGGGCAACCCGCGGCAGGCCGTCAGGTTCGCCCCCGATCGGGGCGAACAGAAGGCAGCCAAGCGCCCTTCGCGACGGGCACAGGCAAGGGAGATGCCGAATTGCCGGCCCGGGGGCGCGCTGATAGAGCCTGCCCCTCGCCACCACCGCGAGAGCCCGTGTTCAACCGCTTCCTCAGCCCCGAGACCCGCTACGCCCGGCGCATGGCCCGCATCGAGCGCTTCGCGCGGCCGATCAGCGGCGCGCCGGCACGGCTCGGCGCCTGGGCGAACATGCTGTTCGTCGATCACGGCATCTTCCGGATGGCCTATCTCAACCGCCACCGGATCGGCACGGGCAAGATGTGGCGCTCGGCCCAGCCGGGCCCGCACCAGCTGGCGCGCTTCCGGGCGGAGGGGGTCCGCACCGTGGTCTCGCTGCGCGGCGGGCGCGAGCACGGCTCCTGGCCGCTGGAGCGCGAGGCCTGCGAGCGCCAGGGGCTCAAGCTCGTCGAGTTCGTGCTGCGCTCGCGCGAGGCGCCCTCCCGCGAGACGATCCTGGCCGCGCGCGACTTCTTCGCCGGCCTCGAATACCCGGCGGTGATGCACTGCAAGTCGGGCGCCGACCGGGCGGGCCTAGGCGCCGCCCTCTACCTGATCCTGCACGAGGACCGCCCGGTGGCGGAGGCCGCGCGCCAGCTCTCGGCCCGCTACGGCCATTTCCGCTTCGCCAAGACCGGGATCCTGGATGCGTTCTTCGCCCGCTACGCCCTCGAGGGCGCAGGGCAGGGGCTCGACTTCCTGACCTGGGTCGAGACCGTCTACGACCCGGAGGCGCTCAAGCGCGGCTTCCGGCCGGGCTTCTGGTCCGACGTGGTGGTCGACCGGGTGATCGGGCGGGAGTGAGCTACTCCGCCGCCGGCCGCGCCGCGTCGCGGAACGGGTGGGCCGGGTAGGTCCCGACGATCCGCAGCTCGCGCGAGAAGTAGGCGAGCTCGGCCAGCGCGCGGGCGAGGCCCGGCTCCTCGGGATGGCCGTCGACCTCGGCGTAGAACTGCGTCGCGGTGAACTCGCCGTCGACCATGTAGCTCTCGAGCTTCGACATGTTGACGCCGTTGGTCGCGAAGCCGCCGAGCGCCTTGTAGAGCGCGGCCGGGATGTTGCGCACCCGGAAGACGAAGCTCGTCACCATCGGGCGGTCGCCCGCCGCCACCGGCAGGGCCTCGGGGCGGAACACCACGAAGCGCGTCGTGTTGTGGGCCTCGTCCTCGACGTCGCGGGCGAGGATGTCGAGGCCGTAGACCTCCGCCGCCAGAGCCGGCGCCAGCGCCGCGCGGGAAGGATCGCCCGCCTCCATCACCTCGCGGGCGGCGCCCGCGGTGTCGCCGGCCACCACCGCCTTGAGGCCGAGCCGCCGGATGATGCGACGGCACTGGCCGAGCGCGTGGACGTGGGTGTGGACCGAGCGCAGGTCCTCGATCCGCGTGCCCGGCAGCACCATGAGCTGGAAGTGGATCGGCAGGAAGTGCTCGGCGACGATGTGCAGGGCCGAGGTCGGGATCAGGTGGTGGATGTCGGCGACGCGGCCGGCGATCGAGTTCTCGATCGGGATCATCGCCGCCTGCGCACGGCCCTCGGTGACCGCCGCGAAGGCGTCCTCGAAGGTGGGGCAGGGCAGGGCGGTCCAGTCCGGGTAGGCCTCCGCGCAGATGATGTGCGAGTTGGCGCCGGGCTCGCCCTGGTAGCTGATGGTCTTCGGATCGGTCATCGCAACGGTCAGTTGAGGCGGCGGGCGCCGAGCAGCGCGCGGGCGCGCTCCAGGTCGGCGGGGGTGTCGACGCCGAGCGGCAGGTCGTCGACGATCGCGGCGTCGATGCGCATCCCGGCCTCCAGCGCGCGGAGCTGCTCCAGCTTCTCGCGGGTCTCGAGCTCGCCCGGCGGCAGCGCCATGAAGCGCGCCAGCGCCCGGCGGCGATAGGCGTAGAGGCCGATATGGTGGAACAGCGGCCCATCGCCCCAGGGGGCGCGGGCGCGGGTGAAGTAGAGCGCGCGCAGGCGCTCCGGCCCGACCGTGTGGCCGACGAGCTTGACCACGTTCGGGTTCTCGGCCTCCGCCGGGTCGACGATCGGCGCGCACAGCGTGGCGATGTCGACCGCGCGGTCGGCGAGCAGCGCCACCGCCGCCCCGATCGCCCGCGGATCGATCGTCGGCAGGTCGCCCTGCACGTTGACGACGACGTCGTGGTTGCCCTGCGGGTCGACGATCTCCAGGGCCTCGGCGAGGCGGTCGGAGCCCGACGGGTGATCGGCCCGCGTCATCACCGCGACGCCGCCCACCGCCTCGACCGCGGCGGCGATCTCGGCGGTGTCGGTGGCGACGACCACCGGCCCGATCCCGGCCTCGACCGCGCGGCGCCAGACATGCACGATCATCGCCTCGCCGGCGATCAGCGCCAGGGGCTTGTTCGGCAGCCGCGTCGCCGCGAGGCGGGCGGGGATCAGGACAAGGGGATCGGACATCGACGGGCGATCTGCGGGACGGCGGCCGGGCCGCGGGCCGGTGCTTAACAGGCGCCCGCCGGCTTGTCATCGAAGCCGTGCGCCGGGCCTCGGGCGCGCGGCGCGGGCACTCGCGCCGCCCGGGCGCGTCGAGGCGGGCGGCGGCGTGCGACCAATCGTGTGCCGACTGTCACCCATTCCGCCATTGTCAAGGTCGGCTTCGAGCGGCTAAGCACCCTCGAAATCTTCCAAAGTCCGGCGCCGGCAGGCCGGGCGCGGATTCGCCCGCCGCGCAGCGCGACAGGAGTTGAAGAAAGCATGGACTCGTTCGAGCTGAACAAGGTGGCCGGTGCAGTGCTCGGCGCCCTGCTGTTGGTGGCCGGATCGGGCTTCGTCGCCGAGCTGATCTACCATCCCAAGCCCGCGGGCAAGGCCGGCTACGACCTGCCCGAGGCCAAGGAGGAGAGCGCCGCGGCGCCCGAGGCCGCCAAGGTCGAGCCGATCGCCGTGCGGCTGGCCTCCGCCAACGTCGAGAAGGGCCAGGGCGGCACCAAGGCGTGCCAGGCCTGCCACAGCTTCGAGAAGGGCGGCCCGAACAAGGTCGGCCCCGACCTGTGGGAGGTGGTCGAGCGCAAGAAGGGCAGCCACGAGGGCTTCGACTACTCGGCCGGCATGAAGGAGAAGGGCGGCACCTGGACCTACGCCGACCTCGACGAGTTCCTCACGAGCCCCAAGGCCTACGTGAAGGGCACCAAGATGGCGTTCGCCGGCATCAGCTCGCCTCAGGAGCGCGCCAACGTCATCGCCTACCTCCACACCCTGTCGGACAGCCCCAAGCCGCTGCCGGCGGTCGAGAAGGCGGCCGATGCCAAGCCGGCCGATGCCAAGCCCGCCGACAAGCCGGCCGACGACAAGCCCGCCGAAGCCAACCCCGCCGAAGCCAAGCCGGCGGACAAGCCGACCTCCGAGAAGCCGGCGGCCGGCAAGGCCTCCGAGGGCAAGGACAGCCCGGCCAAGCCCGCCGACACCAAGGCGGAGGGCGCCAAGCCGGTGACCGAGAAGCCGCCGGGCGCGCCCGCCGGCGCCGGCTCCGAGAACCGCAACGCGGTCGAGCAGAAGTCGGCGCCCGAGAGCAGCGGGCCGTCGCCCGCCGCCGACACGGCGCCTGCGCCGACCGCGCCGCCGGCGCCCGCGACCACCGAGGCGCCGGCCAAGGCCGACCCCGCGGCGGAGCAGAAGGCCCAGGATCTCAAGGCGAACGGCAGCGAGCAGGGCGTCCCCGCCGACAAGCCGCAATAGCCCGGCACGGACGGGATCGGACGACGAGGGCCGGGCGGCGACGCCCGGCCCTTTTTCGTCCCGCCGCGACGGTCGGCCCCGGCCGCCATGCGCGGGCGCGTGTTGACCCGCGGGGCGATCCTACCGCAAACCGGACCCGACCCGGCGCGCCCGGTGCGCCACGCACCCGGACCGCCCTTCGCGATCACCGCGTCGCGACCCCACCCTCGCGAACAAGGACGCGATCCGTGACCCTCTCTCCCCCTCCGAACTCGTTCCGCACCGGCCCCGACGAGCGCGGCCGGTTCGGCATCTTCGGCGGCCGCTTCGTCGCCGAGACGCTGATGCCGCTGATCCTCTCCCTGGAAGAGGCCTACGCCGCGGCCAAGGCCGACCCGGGGTTCCAGGCCGAGATGGACGGCTACCTCAAGCACTACGTCGGCCGGCCGAGCCCGCTCTACTTCGCGGAGCGGCTGACCGAGCATTGCGGCGGCGCGAAGATCTACTTCAAGCGCGACGAGCTGAACCACACCGGCTCGCACAAGGTGAACAACGTCCTCGGGCAGATCCTGCTCGCCCGCCGGATGGGCAAGAAGCGGATCATCGCCGAGACCGGCGCCGGCCAGCACGGCGTCGCCACCGCGACCCTCTGCGCCCGGTTCGGCCTGACCTGCGTGGTCTACATGGGCGCCGTCGACGTGGCGCGCCAAGCCCCGAACGTCTTCCGGATGAAGATGCTCGGCGCCGAGGTGATCCCGGTCGAGTCCGGCACCAAGACCCTGAAGGACGCGATGAACGAGGCCCTGCGCGACTGGGTCACCAACGTCGCCGACACGTTCTACTGCATCGGCACGGTCGCCGGCCCGCACCCCTATCCGGCGATGGTGCGCGACTTCCAGTCGATCATCGGCCGCGAGACCAAGGAGCAGATGCTGGAGGCCGAGGGGCGGCTGCCCGATTCGCTCGTGGCCTGCATCGGCGGCGGCTCCAACGCGATGGGGCTGTTCCACCCCTTCCTCGACGACCGCGACGTGGAGATCTTCGGCGTCGAGGCCGCCGGCCACGGCGTCTCGTCGGGCCTGCACGCGGCCTCGCTCTCGGGCGGACGGCCGGGGGTGCTGCACGGCAACCGCACCTACCTGCTGATGGACGACGACGGGCAGATCGCGGACGCGCACTCGATCTCGGCCGGCCTCGACTATCCCGGCATCGGCCCCGAGCACGCCTGGCTGCACGAGGCCGGCCGCGTCACCTACCTCTCGGCCACCGACCAGGAGGCGCTCGGCGCGTTCAAGCTGTGCTCGATGCTCGAGGGCATCATCCCGGCGCTGGAGCCGGCCCACGCCCTCGCCAAGGTGCTGGAGATGGCCCCGAAGAAGCCGGCCGACCATCTCATGGTGATGAACCTGTGCGGCCGCGGCGACAAGGACATCCCGCAGGTGGCGGAGATCTTCGGGACGAAGCTCTGAGACTCCAAGCCCTCCCCCCCCGCACCCAAGTCGGGCCTGCCCGACTTGGGCACACGGGGTGCGGATCTCGGGCGAGCACGAGATCCGTCGGGGGAGGGAAGAGCCGGTCCTACACCACCACCGTGATCGCCTGCGCCGCGCGGGTTAGGCCGGTGTAGAGCCACCGCGCCCGGTGCTCGCGGAAGGCGAACGATTCGTCGAACAGCACCACCTTGTCCCACTGCGAGCCCTGCGCCTTGTGGACGGTGAGGGCGTAGCCGTAGGTGAACTCGTCGGTCTCCCGGCGCAGGAAGGCCGGGATCTCCTCCTCCGACCCGGAAATCACGGCGCGTAAAACCTTGATGTCGATGGCGCGCTTGCGCGTGCCGGCGTCGTCCTCCGGCACCACGTCGAGGCGGATCGTGTCGGGGCGGGGCGGTGCGCGCAGGGCCTGCACGGTCCAGGTCGAGCCGTTGAGCAGGCCCTTGGTGCGGTCGTTGCGCAGGCAGACCAGCTTCTCGCCCACCGCCGGCATCGGGTCGACGTGGCCGGCCAGCTCCCGCAGCCGCCCGTTGTAGAGACGGCGGGTCTTGTTCATGCCCACCAGCACCTGGTCGCAGTCGAGCACCTGGGTCGGGTCGATGGCGCGGCGCGAGACCACGCGGCTGGCGCCGTACTCGCCGAGCGCGAGCCGGCCGCCCTCGCGCACCGTCATCGCCATGCGCACGATCGGGTCGTCCTTGGCCTGGCGGTGGACCTCGGTCAGCATCACGTCGGGCTCGGCCTCGGTGAAGAAGCCGCCGCCGCGCACCGGCGGCAGCTGCGCCGGGTCGCCGAGCACCAGCACCGGCTTGTCGAACGACAGCAGGTCGTGGCCCAGGTCGGAATCGACCATCGAGCACTCGTCGATGACGATGAGGTCGGCCTTGGCCGCCGGCCCGGCGCGGTTCAGCGAGAAGGCGGGGCCGCCCTCTTCCGTCTCCTTGGTGCGGTAGATCAGCGAGTGGATCGTCGCGGCGTCCTGGCAGCCCTTCTGGCGCATCACCGAGGCCGCCTTGCCGGTGAAGGCGCCGAACACCACCGAGCCGTCGACGTCGTCGGCGATGCGGCGGGCCAGCGTGGTCTTGCCGGTGCCGGCGTAGCCGAACAGCCGGAACACCTGGGCGGCGCCCTTGTCCTTGCGCCAGGCGGCGATGGCCTTCAGCGCCGCGTCCTGCTGCGGGGCGAAGCTTTTGGGGAGGCCCTCGCTCACGGCCAGCGCACGGTCGGCGGCAGCGACGACAGGATCGAGGCGACGTTGCCGCCGGTCTTCAGGCCGAAGATCGTGCCGCGGTCGTGGAGCAGGTTGAACTCGACGTAGCGCCCGCGCCGCACCTGCTGCTCCAGCCGGTCGGCCTCGGTCCAGGGCGTCGCGACGTTGCGCCGGACGATCTCGGGATAGGCCGCGAGGAAGGCGCCGCCGACGTCGCGGGTGTAGGCGAGGTCGGCCTGCGGGTCGCCGGTCCAGTGGTAGTCGTAGAAGATCCCGCCGACGCCGCGGGGCTCCTTGCGGTGCGGCAGGTAGAAGTATTCCTCGCACCACTGCTTGTACTTGTCGTAGTTCGCCGCCGGGGCGTGGGCGTCGCAGGCTGCCTTGAGGCAGGCGTGGAAGTGCTGCGTGTCGGGGTCGTCCTGCGTCCGCCGGCGCTCGAGCACCGGGGTGAGGTCGGCCCCGCCGCCGAACCACGTCTTCGTCGTCACCACGAAGCGGGTGTTCATGTGGACCGTCGGCACGTTCGGGTTCCACGGATGCGCGATCAGCGAGATGCCGGTGGCGAAGAAGCGCGGATCCTCCGCAGCGCCCGGCATCTGGGCGCGGAACTCCGGCGCGAACTCGCCGTGCACCGCCGAGACGTGGACGCCGGCCTTCTCGAACACCCGGCCGTGCAGCATCGCCATGGTGCCGCCGCCGCCGGGCCGGCCGGTGTGGTCGGTCCGCTCCCAGGGGGTTTTTTCGAAGTGCCCAGCCGCAGCGGGTGCGTCCGGATGGAACGGCCCCTCGGCCTCGGCCTCCAGGGTCTCGAGCGCGCCGACGATGCGGTCGCGCAGCGTCGTGAACCACGCGGTCGCCTCGGCCTTGAGCGCCGTGACGTCGGCCTCGGGCAGGCGGGGGCGGGCTGTCTCGGTGTCCGGCATCGTCATGGACGGGATGTCCCACTCCGCCCCGGCGGCGTCAATTCACGCATCGCGAAACCGGGCTTCGACCCGCGCTTGACTTCGAGCGCGCTCGAAGCCGTAGCCTCGATGGCATCGTGGCGAGGGCCAAAGGGTCAAAGGGCCGAAAGGCAAGCGGTGCATGCGGATCGGCGAACTCGCCAAACGCTCGGGCCTGACGGCCCACGCCCTCCGCTACTATGAGCGGATCGGGCTGCTGCCGTTCGTCGAGCGGGACGCCGCGGGGCACCGGGACTACGACGGGTCGATCCTGGCCTGGATCGGCTTCCTCGACCGTCTCAAGACCACCGGCATGCCGATCCGGACGATGCTGCATTACGCGGCCCTGCGGCGCGCCGGACCGGCGACGGCTCCGGAACGGCGCCTGCTGCTCGAACGGCATCGCGCGCAGGTCCGCGCGCACGTCGCCGCGTTGCAGGACGCCCTGGCCGTCCTCGACACGAAGATCGCCGGCTATGCCTGCTCGACCGAAGGGATGCACGATGACGACCGACCAGAGCCCGACCCTGGAAAGCCGCTACGCGCGGGGCGCCCGCGCGCTCGCTGAGATCGACGGGCAGGCCGGGGAGCACGTGATCGCGGCGCTGTCCGGCATCGCCCCGGATTTCGCCCGCTACCTGATCGAGTTCCCGTTCGGCGACATCTACAGCCGCCCCGGCCTCGACCTGCGATCGCGGGAGATCGCCACGATCGCGGCGCTGACGGCGATGGGCAACGCCGCGCCGCAGCTGAAGGTGCACATCGAGGCGGGCCTGAACGTCGGCCTGTCCCGCGACGAGATCACCGAGGTGATCATGCAGATGGCGGTCTATGCCGGCTTCCCGGCCGCCCTCAACGGCCTGTTCGCCGCCAAGGAGGTCTTCGCGGCCCGCGCGCCGGCGTGACGGCGTGACGCCGATCGCGCGGGCGCGAGCCACCGCCCACGGCCGCGAACCGGCGCGAGGCGCCCGGCGACACCGTCGGGCGCGCGTGGGCCGGGCGCCTCAGGCCGTCGGCCCGGCCCCCTGCCGGATCGCCTCGCCGCAGATCATCGCCGCGGCGACCGCGACGTTGAGCGAGCGCATTCCGGCGCGGATCGGCACCACCACCCGCGCGTCGGCCGCGGCGTGGACCGCCTCGGGCACGCCGGCCGATTCGCGGCCCATCAGGATGCAGTCGCCGTCGCGGAAGGCGAAGCCCGTGTAGGGCAGGGCGCCCGCGGTGGTGGCGAGCACCAGGCGGATTCCTGCCTGGAGGCGCCATTCCGAGAACGCCGCCCAGGAACGGTGCCGGGTGATCGCGACGTGGTCGAGGTAGTCGAGCCCCGAGCGGCGCAGGTGACGGTCGGACACGTCGAAGCCCGCCGGCTCGACGATCTCGACGGAGAGCCCGAGGCAGGCCGCCATGCGCAGCAGCGTGCCGGTGTTCTGGGGGATGTCGGGCTGGTAGAGCGCGAGGCGGAGCATGCTCCGGGGATATCCGCTTCGGCGCCGCCGACCAATCCACGCCGGCACGGCCGATCCGTGCCGACGCATGGCAGCCCCGACGCGCTGCGGCATCGCTCCCCGCTTGGCCGGGACGACCGCAGGCTTACATGAGGGTCACGCCTCCCCGACGCAAAGCACCGTGACACCATGTTCCTCGATTGGCTCGAGCGCCGCATCGACCCGTTCGCGCCCTTCGACGCGGAGCGGATGCCCCCCAAGACCGTGCTCGGCTTCGCCGCGTTCTACCTGCGCCCGATGCGGGCCGCGCTCGCCGCCCTGTTCGTCATCGCGGTGGTGGCGGGCACGGTCGAGGCCTCGCTCTACCTGCTGATGCGCTGGTCCATCGACCTGATGAACGGCGCCGACCGGACGACGCTGCTGCAGGATCATGGGCTCGCGCTGGCGCTCGCCGCGCTGTTCCTCGTGGTGGTGCGGCCGACCACGATCTGGCTGCACGAGGTCGCCTCGAACCAGCTCATCGTGCCGCAGACCACCAACCAGGTCCGCTGGCGCACCCACCTCTATACGCTCGGCCACTCGCTCTCGTACTTCCAGGGCGACTTCGCCGGCCGCCTCGCCAACCGCATCGTCCAGGTCGGCCCGGCGGTGCGCGAGATCGCGGTCGTGTTCATCGACACCCTGCTCTACGTGGCGATCTACGCGATCACCGCGGTCGGCCTGTTCTCGTCGATCTCGGTATGGCTGGCCTTGCCGGTGGTGGCCTGGATCGCGGCCTATGCCGGGCTGACGGCGTGGTTCGTGCCGCGGGCGCGCGAGCGGTCGCACCGCACCGCCGAGACCCGCTCGGCGCTGGTCGGGCGGGTGGTCGACAGCTACACCAACATCCTCACCGTCAAGCTCTTCGCCCGCGACCGCGAGGAGCGCGCGGCCGTGCGCGAGGCGATCGACAGCAACACCCGGACCTACCTGCACCAGTTCCGGCTGGTGACGCTGACCACGACCCTGCTCGGCATCCTCAACAGCGCCCTGCTGCTCGCCACCGGCGCCCTGTGCCTGATGCTGTGGCAGCGCGGCGGCATGACCACGGGCGAGGCCGCCGCCGGCCTCGCGCTGGTGCTGCGCCTGCTCGCGATGTCGGGCTGGGTGATGCAGACCGTGCGCGGCGTGTTCGAGAACGTCGGCGTGATCCAGGAGAGCATGCAGACGATCAGTCGTCCGCACGGGCTCGTCGACGCGCCCGACGCCGCCGTGCTGAAGGTCGCGGGCGGGGACATCCGCTTCGAGAACGTCGGCTTCCATTACGGCCGCGGCGACGCCAACGTGATCGAGAACCTGTCGCTGCACATCCGGGCCGGCGAGAAGGTCGGGCTCGTCGGCGTCAGCGGCGCGGGCAAGACCACGATCACCTCGCTGCTGCTGCGCCTGCACGACGTCGAGAGCGGCCGCATCACCGTCGACGGCCAGGACATCGCGCGCGTCACGCAGGATTCGCTGCGGGGCGCCATCGCCATGGTCAGCCAGGACACCTCGCTGCTGCACCGCTCGATCCGCGACAACATCGCCTACGGCCGCCCCGACGCGACCATGGACGCGGTCGCCCGCGCCGCCGAGCTCGCCCATGCCGACGCCTTCATCCACGACCTCGTCGACCACAAGGGGCGGCGCGGCTACGACGCCCAGGTCGGCGAGCGCGGGGTGAAGCTCTCGGGCGGCCAGCGCCAGCGCATCGCCATCGCCCGGGTGATCCTCAAGGACGCCCCGGTGCTGATCCTCGACGAGGCGACCTCGGCGCTGGATTCGGAGGTCGAGGCGGCGATCCAGGAGAGCCTCGACACCCTGATGCAGGGCAAGACCGTGCTCGCCATCGCCCACCGGCTCTCGACCATCGCGGCGCTCGACCGCCTCGTGGTCATCGACGAGGGCCGCATCGTCGAGGAGGGGACGCATGCCGAGCTGATCGGCCGCGGCGGCCTCTACGCCCGATTGTGGGAGCGCCAGTCCGGCGGCTTCCTGCCCGACCGGGCGCCCAAACCCGAGCCCCGTCGGATTTCCGACGCGTTGCCGGGGTAGAACGCGCGGAACCAGAGCCCGGAATGACGGGGAGGGCATAGGACCTCTCTTCATTCAAATGGGCGGCCGCGCCGGCCAGATCATCGAAAGACCAAGACATGCCGGCATTCGGCCTCGCGGCCTCGGCCGGGGAGGGGCGGCCTCCCGTCCGGCGACCGTGGATCGCGGAGCTGCGCGCGACCCTCGCGCTCGCCGCGCCCCTCGTCCTCACCAACCTCGCCCAGCACGGGCTGATCACCGCCGACACGGTGATGCTCGGCCGCCTGGGCGCGCCCGAGCTCGCGGCGGCGACGCTGGCCACCAGCCTGTACTTCATCCTGTTCATCTGCGGCATCGGCCTGACCTCGGCGGTGGCGCCCCTGATCGCGGAGGCGCTCGGGCGCGACCGCACCGATTCGGACGCCGTGCGCCGCCTCGTGCGGGCCGGGTTCTGGGCCGCGACCCTCGTCGCGATCCCGCTGATGCTCGGGCTGTGGCACACGCGGGCGCTGCTGGAAGCGATCGGCGAGCCGCCGGCGCTGGCCGAGGATGCCGGCCGCTACATGCGCGCGCTGGAATGGGCGATGTGGCCGGCCCTGCTGTTCATGGTGCTGCGCGGCACTTTCGCGGCGCTGGAGCGCCCGAGCTGGCCGCTCGCCGCCAGCCTGATGGCGCTGCCGGTCAATATCGGCCTCGGGGTCTGGCTCGCCTTCGAGGGCCCCGGACGCCTCGGCATGGGGCTGGTCGGGGTCGGCATCGCCACCACCTGCGCCGCGTTCTTCACCCTCCTCGTGCTCGTCGCGGTGATCCTGCGCGACCGCGGCCTGCGCCGGTACCGGCTGCTGCACCGGGTCTGGCGCTTCGATGCGAAGCGCCTCTCGGCCCTGTTCCGCCTCGGCCTGCCGATGGCGGGGACGGGGCTCGCGGAAGCCGGCCTGTTCGAGGCGGCGGTGCTCGGCATGGGGCTGTTCGGCGCGGCCCAGCTCGCCGCGCACGCGGTGGCGATCCAGATCGCGGCGCTCTGCTTCATGGTCCCGAACGGGGTCGCGCAGGGCGCCACCGTGCGCGTCGGCCTGCGGCACGGCGCGCACGACCCGCAGGGCGTGCGGCTCGCCGGCCGCGTCGCGCTGGCGCTCGGCTTCGGCTTCATGGCGGCCTGCGCCAGCCTCCAGCTCGGCGCGCCGCGCCTGCTGATCGGGCTGTTCCTCGACGTCGAGGCACCCGCCAACGCCGCGGTGATGCCCTACGCGGTCGGCTTCCTTGGCTTCGCGGCGCTGTTCGCGGTGGCCGACGGGGTCCAGTCCGTCGCCCTCGGGATGCTGCGCGGCCTGCAAGATACGAAGGTGCCGATGCTGATCGCCGTCGGCGGCTACTGGGGCATCGGCGTACCCGCCGGCGCGGCGCTCGCCTGGGGGGCGGGGCTGCAGGGCTACGGGATCTGGCTCGGTTTCTGCGCCGGCCTGTTCGTCGTCGCGATCCTGCTCACCGCCCGCTGGCGCCGCCTGACCGCGCTTCGGGACCGCAGGCCCGGGCCCGCCGGGCCGCCCGCGCGATAGGAAACCCGATCCGTGTCGTCCCCCGGCACAGCTTGGCTTGACTTCGGGCGACGTGCGGTCGCATTGCACAGATTAGAACGATGATGCTCTGGTCCGCTCCGCACGGGCGGTCCGACGCGGCGGGCGAGATCGGATTCCCATCCGCCCGGGAGCGCTCCGCCGACCTGCCCGACGCCACGAGATCGGGCGACGGCACACTGGGAGATTGACGACCTTGGCGAACACCTCCGCCGCCGCGTCCACCGGCACCGCCGCCCCGGACGGAACCCGCCGCGACTTCCTGTACCTGGCCACCGGCGCGGGCGCCGCCGTCGGCGTCGGCGCCGTCGCCTGGCCCTTCGTCGCCTCGATGGCGCCGGACGCCGCCACCATCGCCGCCGGCGCGCCGATCGACGTCGACCTCGCCCCGATCACCGACGGCCAGATCATCAACGTGTTCTGGCGCGGCAAGCTGATCTTCGTCCGCAAGCTCACCGAGAAGGAGGTGACGGACATGAAGGCGATCCCGGAGAGCCAGCTCTCCGATCCGGCTCCCTTCGGCACGCGGGTGAAGAAGGGCCACGACCAGTGGCTCGTGGTCTACGGCAACTGCACCCATCTCGGCTGCGTGCCGATCGGCCACCAGGGCAACTTCGAGGGCTGGGCCTGCCCCTGCCACGGCTCGCAGTTCGACGCGGTCGGCCGCGTCCGCCGCGGCCCCGCCCCGATCAACCTTCCGATCCCGCCCTATTCCTTCCAGACCGACGCGAAGATCCGCATCGGCGAGGAAGCCAAGGCCGCGGCCTGAGACACGAGGGACCGCCCATGAGCGCTCACGCCAACGCCTACGTCCCCAAGAGCCGCCTCGCGAAGTGGTTCGAGGCCCGCCTGCCGATCGTCGGGCTGGTGCACTCGTCGTTCGTCGCCTTCCCGGTGCCGCGCAACCTGAACTACTTCTGGACCTTCGGCGCGATCCTGATCGCCTTCCTCGGCATCCAGATCGTCACCGGCGTCTGGCTCGCGATGCACTACGAGCCCTCGGCGACCCAGGCGTTCAACTCCGTCGAGCACATCATGCGCGACGTGAACTACGGCTGGCTGCTGCGCTACGCCCACGCCAACGGCGCGTCGATGTTCTTCGTCGCGGTCTACGTGCACATCTTCCGAGCGCTGTATTACGGGTCGTACAAGGCCCCGCGCGAGGTGCTCTACATCCTCGGCGTGATCATCTACCTCCTGATGATGGCGACCGCCTTCCTCGGCTACACCCTGCCGTGGGGCCAGATGAGCTTCTGGGGCGCGACCGTCATCACCAACATCCTCGCGGCGATCCCCGTGGTCGGCGACACCATCCAGAGCCTGCTCTGGGGCGGATACTCGGTCGGCAACCCGACGATCAACCGCTTCTTCTCGCTGCACTACCTGCTGCCGTGGATGATCGCCGGCGTCGTGGTGCTCCACGTCTGGGCGCTGCACGTCACCGGCCAGAACAACCCGACCGGCATCCCGATCAAGTCCTCGAAGGACGCGGTGCCCTTCACCCCCTACGCCACGATCAAGGACGTGTTCGCCACCGTGGTGTTCATGATCCTGTTCGCGTGGTTCATCTTCTACCAGCCGAACTATCTCGGCCACGCCGACAACTACGTCCCGGCCAACCCCGCCGTGACCCCGGCCCACATCGTGCCCGAATGGTACTTCCTGCCGTTCTACGCGATCCTGCGCGCGGTGCCGTCGAAGCTCGGCGGCGTGATCCTGATGTTCTCGGCGGTGCTGATCCTCGCGCTCGCGCCGTGGCTCGACACCTCGCGGGTGCGCTCGTGCAACTACCGGCCGATCTACCGCCAGTTCTTCTGGCTGTTCCTGGCGGTCACGGTCATCCTCGGCTGGCTCGGCGCCAAGCCGCCGGAAGGCGGCTACGTCATCGCCTCGCAGATCTGCACCTTCTACTACTTCGCCCACTTCCTCCTCGTGATGCCGATCGTCGGCCTGATCGAGACGCCGAAGGCGCTGCCCGGGTCGATCCTGGAGAGCGTGACCGGGCCGGGCAAGCAGGTGAGCGGGTCCGGGCTGCCGGCGGGCGCCGCCGCGGCGCCGACGACCAAGGGCTGAGGGCAGGACCGGAACCGACGATGAAACTCTCGAGCCTTCTCGCCGCCTCCCTGCTGGCGCTCTCCCTCGGCGCCCCGCTGGGCTCCTCGGCGGCCTCCGCCGAGGACGCGCATGGCGGCAACCAGCCGCCCCGCCTCCAGTGGAGCTACGCCGGCGTGTTCGGCCGCTTCGACCAGGCGCAGCTCCAGCGCGGGTTCCAGGTCTACAAGGAGGTCTGCTCCGCCTGCCACTCGATGAAGCTCGTGGACTTCCGCAACCTCGCGGAGGAGGGCGGTCCCGACTTCTCGGAGAGCCAGGTCAAGGCGCTCGCCGCGACCTACCAGGTCAAGGACGGCCCGAACGACGCCGGCGAGATGTTCGAGCGACCCGGCCGCCCGGCCGACAAGTTCCCGCCGCCCTTCCCGAACGACCAGGCGGCGGCGGCGGCCAACGGCGGCAAGGCGCCGCCGGACTTCTCGGTGCTGGCCAAGGCCCGCACCTTCGAGCGCGGCTTCCCGTGGTTCATCACCGACGCGCTGCCCTTCGTCGGCTATTCCGAACAGGGCGTGGACTACATCCACGCGGTGCTGAACGGCTACGAGGAGCCCCCGAAGGGCACCGACGTGCCGGACGGCGTGCACTACAACAAGTACTATCCCGGCCACCTGATCGCGATGCCGAACCCGATCAGCGACGGCCAGGTGACCTACCCGAAGAACGAGGCCGGCCAGCCGGTCGTGCCGGAGACGGTCGACCAGTACACCCGCGACGTCGCGGCCTTCATGGCCTGGGCCGCCGAGCCGCACATGATGGCGCGCAAGGCGCTCGGCTTCCGGGTGATCCTGTTCCTGATCCTGCTCTCGGGGCTGCTGTACTACGTCAAGAAGCGGGTCTGGGCCGACGTCGGCGGCGAGGTCCACGGCCTCCAGCCCGAGCTGCACAAGGCGGGTTGACCGCCCGATCGATCCACGGACGACCGAACGGGCCCCTCGCGGGGCCCGTTCGCGTTTTTGCCGCGCGCGCAGTTCGTGATAGCGGGACGCGGAGATCTCGACCTCGCCGAGACCTGCGCGGGTCCCTTCCCCCGGGGGAAGGAGGACAGGATGAGGGGCGTGCGCCGTCCGGAGAGGTCACGCCCCTCACCCCACCCCTCTCCCCATGGGAGAGGGAGCCCCGCAGCGGCTCCTACGCACCACTTTCGACAATGGACGATCGACATGACGGCAGCGGTGCTCGGTGTGATGGGCGGGTCGGGGGTCTACGACCTGCCGGGGCTCGAGGACGTGCGCGAGGAGCGGGTGGCGTCGCCCTGGGGCGAGCCGTCCGACGCCCTGCGGATCGGGCGCATCGGGGACACCAAGGTGGTGTTCCTGGCCCGCCACGGCCGCGGGCACCGCCTCTCCCCGTCCGGCATCGACTACCGCGCCAACATCGACGCGCTGAAGCGGGCCGGCGTCACCGACCTCGTCGCGCTGTCGGCCTGCGGCTCGTTCCGCAACGAGCTGCATCCGGGCCTGTTCGTAATCGTCGACCAGTTCGTCGACCGGACGGTGGGGCGCGCGTCCTCGTTCTTCGGCAACGGCTGCGTCGCCCACGTCTCGCTCGCCCACCCGGTCGGCCCGAACCTGCAGAAGCGCATCGCGAACGCGGCGGAGGCGGAGGGGATCGCCGTGCATCGCGGCGGCACCTACGTCTGCATGGAGGGGCCGCAATTCTCCTCGCTCGCCGAATCGAAGAGCTACAAGGCGCAAGGGTTCGACGTGATCGGCATGACCAACATGCCCGAGGCCAAGCTCGCCCGCGAGGCCGAGATCACCTACGCCACCATCGCGATGGTCACCGACTTCGACTGCTGGCATCCGGGCCACGACGCGGTCGACGTGGCCTCGGTCGTCGCGGTGGCGCGGGCCAACGCCGACAAGGCCGCCCGCCTCGTGGCGCGGCTCGCCCGCGACCTGCCCGCGACCCGCGAGGATTGCCCGGCCGGCTCGCACCGGGCGCTCGACGGCGCGATCATGACGGCGCCGTCCCACCGCGACCCGGACCTGCTGGCCAAGCTCGACGCGGTGGCGGGGCGCGTGCTCAAGGATTGAGCCGAGCCCTTCCCCCGGCGACGGCTTCCGCACTAGAAGGCACGAAAGCCGGCCGCATCGGCCCGGCGAACGAACACCCACGAAGACCATGCGCAGCGCCAGCATCAGCCGGAAGACGGCGGAGACCGACGTGTCGGTCTCGATCGACCTCGACGGCACCGGCAAGGCCGGGATCGCCACCGGGGTCGGCTTCCTCGACCACATGCTCGAGCTGTTCGCCCGGCACGGCCTGTTCGACGTCGAGGCGCGGGTGACCGGCGACCTGCACGTCGACCAGCACCACACGGTGGAGGATTGCGGCATCGCGCTCGGCCAGGCCTTCGCGAAGGCGCTCGGCGACAAGCGCGGCATCGCCCGCTACGCCGACATCCACATGCCGATGGACGAGACGTTGAGCCGGGTCGCGATCGACATCTCGGGCAGGCCGTTCCTGGTGTTCCGCACCGCCTTCCGCGTCGAGAAGATCGGTGCCTTCGACACCGAGCTGGTGCGCGAGTGGTTCCAGGCCTTCGCCATGAACGCCGGCATCACGCTCCACGTCGAGACGCTCTACGGCGACAACGCCCATCACATCGCCGAGAGCTGCTTCAAGGGGCTGGCCCGCGCCTTGCGGAAGGCCGTCGCGGTCGATCCCCGCGAGGAGGGACGCGTTCCCTCGACCAAGGGTTCGCTCTAGGCGAGGATCGCGGACGGCCGTCGCGGCGGGCTCGCGCAGCCACATCCGGCGTTCGGCCGACAGGAAAGGGAAGGGGTCGCCATGAGGATGCGCAGCTACACGCTCCATCTGCCGCACGAGGCCCGCTCCGGCGAGGCGCACGACCTCGACCGGGCGCAGCTGGTGCCGGACGGGTTCTCGTGGGCGGCCTTCGCCTTCTCGGTGCTGTGGTTCCTCTATCACCGCCTCTGGCTCGCAGCCCTGCTGGTGCTGGCCGGGCTCGGCGCCACCGCGCTCGTCGGCTACGGCCTCGGCCTGTCGCCCGCCGCCGGCACCGCGATCACGCTGCTGGTCCTGGTGCTGATCGGGCTCGAGGCGTCCTCGCTCCGGCGCTGGACGCTCGCCCGCAACGGCCGGCCGGCGCGCGACGCGGTGGTGGCCTTCAACGCCGACGAGGCCGAAGCCAAGGCGATGACGCGCTGGCTCGACCCCGCCCCCGCGCCGACCGTCCGGGCCTCAACCGCGTTCGCGGGCAACCGCGCGGCCGAGCCTGTGATCGGCCTGTTTCCCGCGCAGGGCGGCCGGTGAGCGTCTTCGAGGAACAACGACCGTGAGCGCCGAGACCGTCGCGATCATCGATTACGGGTCGGGCAACCTGCACTCGGCGGCCAAGGCCTTCGAGCGGGCGGCCCGCGAGGCCGGGCTGCCGGAGACCCGCATCGTCGTCACCGGCGATCCGGACGCGGTCGCGTGCGCCGACCGGATCGTGCTCCCCGGGGTCGGCGCCTACGCCGATTGCCGCCGCGGGCTCGACGCCGTCCCCGGCCTCGTGGCGGCGATGACCGATGCCGCCATCGGGTCGGGGCGTCCCTTCCTCGGCATCTGCGTCGGCATGCAGCTGATGGCTACCCGCGGCCTCGAATACGAGACCACGGAAGGCCTCGGCTGGATCTCCGGCGACGTCGGCCCGATCCGGCCGTCCGACCCCACGCTCAAGATCCCGCACATGGGCTGGAACACCCTGACGCCGTCCCGCGACCATCCGCTGCTCGACGGCATCCGCACCGGGCCGGACGGGCTGCACGCCTACTTCGTGCACAGCTTCGCCCTGAAGGCGGATCGCCCGGACGAGGTCGTCGCCGAGGCGGCCTACGGCGGTCCCGTCACCGCGATGGTGGCGCGCGACAACCTCGCCGGCACCCAGTTCCACCCGGAGAAGAGCCAGCATCTCGGGCTGGCCCTGCTCGCGAACTTTCTGCGCTGGCGGCCGTAACCGCTGCGCCCTCCGTCGAACGACCAGAAGAAACGAGCGTCCGCGTGATCCTGTATCCGGCCATCGATCTCAAGGAAGGGCACTGCGTCCGCCTCGTGCAGGGCGACATGGCCCAGGCCGTGGTGTTCAACGACGACCCGGCGGCGCAGGCCCGGGCCTTCGCCGAGCAGGGCTTCTCCTGGCTCCACGTGGTCGACCTCGACGGTGCCTTCGCCGGGGCGCCGATGAACGCGGGCGCCGTCGACGCGATCCTCGCCCAGGTCGACATCCCGGTGCAGCTCGGGGGCGGCATCCGCGAGATGCGCACGCTGGAGGGCTGGCTCGAGAAGGGCGTCGCCCGGGTGATCATCGGCACGGCGGCCGTGCGCGACCCGGCCTTCGTCCACGAGGCGGCGCGGCGCCATCCGGGCAGGATCGCGGTGGGCATCGACGCCAAGGACGGGCGCGTCGCGGTGGCGGGCTGGGCCGAGACCTCGAGCATGACCGCCGAGGACCTCGGCCGCCGGTTCGAGGATGCCGGCGTCTCGGCGATCATCTACACCGACATCGCCCGCGACGGCATCCTAAAGGGCCTCAACATCGAGATGACGGTGGCGCTCGCCGAAGCCGTGAGCATCCCGGTGATCGCGTCGGGCGGCCTCGCCTCGATCGAGGACGTGCACCGCCTGCTCGAGCCCGATTGCGCGATGCTGGCCGGCGCGATCACGGGGCGCGCCCTCTACGACGGCCGCATCGACCCGCGCGCGGCGCTGTTCGCGATCAGCGCGGCGCGCGGAGGCGGCGCTTCGTGATAGGCTCGCCCGGTCAAGGGTTTGCCGGGAGGCGGCGATGACGGCTTCGGCGAGGGCGGCGCGACCGGCCGAGACCGGGACGGCCTACGCGGACGACTTCTACGCCTGGACGCAGGAGCAGGGGGCACGCCTCCGGGCGGGCGACCTGACCGGCCTCGATCGGGAGAACCTCGCCGAGGAGATCGAGAGCTTGGGTCGCAGCCAGTTCAGCAGCCTCGTCGGCGCGTGGCGCATCGTCCTGCTGCATATGCTCAAGTGGGATCACCAGCCATCGCGACGGACGCGAAGCTGGGTGATCTCGATCGCGACGCATCGGGTGGCTGCGGCCGACGAGCTGGCGGACAGTCCCGGCCTGAAGAGCCGTCGGGTGGAAGCGATGGAACGCGCCTACCGCCGCGCCCGTCTCGAAGCGGCTGACGAGACCGGCCTTCCGCTGAAAACCTTTCCCGAGACCTGCCCCTACACCCACGACGAGATGCTCACGCGTCCCTTCGCGATCGACCCCGACGACACGACCGCCTGAAGGCTCCCAGCGTGCTCAAGACCCGCATCATTCCCTGCCTCGACGTCAAGGACGGCCGCGTCGTCAAGGGCGTGAAGTTCCTCGAGCTGCGCGACGCGGGCGATCCGGTCGAGGCGGCCAAGGCCTACGACGCGGCCGGGGCCGACGAGCTCTGTTTCCTCGACATCACCGCGAGCCACGAGGCGCGCGGCACCCTGCTCGACGTGGTGAGCCGCACGGCGGAGGCCTGCTTCATGCCGCTCACCGTCGGGGGCGGCGTGCGCGCGGTGGCGGACGTGCGCGCGCTGCTGCTCGCCGGCGCCGACAAGGTCGCGATCAACACCGCGGCCGTGAACGATCCCGACCTCGTCGCGCGGGCCGCCGAGAAGTTCGGCGCGCAATGCGTCGTGGTGGCGATCGACGCCAAGCGCACCTCCGCGCCGGGCGAGCCGGACGCGTGGCAGATCTTCACCCATGGCGGCCGCACCCCCACCGGCCTCGACGCGATCGCCTTCGCCCGCACGGTGGCGGCCAAGGGAGCGGGCGAATTGCTCGTCACCTCCATGGACCGGGACGGGACGCGCTCGGGCTACGACCTCGCGCTGATCCGCGCCGTCGCCGACGCGGTGACCGTGCCGGTGATCGCCTCGGGCGGCGTCGGCGGGCTCGACGACCTCGTGGCCGGCGTCGCCGAAGGCCATGCCAGCGCGGTGCTCGCGGCCTCGATCTTCCATTTCGGGGAAGCCAGCGTCGCCGAGGCCAAGGCGCACATGGCGGCGGCCGGCCTCGCGATGCGGCTGGACGCCTGACCCGAGATCGGGAAGACGCCGGGGGCCGCGGCCGGATCCGGCACCATTTTTCCGACAATTCCACCCGCCCGTCGCGCAAATGCGGGTGGCGAGGCGCTGCTGTGCCGGCTCCCGGCTTGCCCGGCGCCCGCCGTTGACGCAGGTTCCGGCGACGGCATCGTCGTTTCCGAACCCTGCCGCACGGGTCCTCTATGTCCGCCTATACCCTCGACGACCTCGCCCGCCTGGTGGCGAGCCGCGCCGGCACCGCGCCCGACCAATCGTACACGGCCAAGCTGCTCGCGGGCGGCCCGGCCAAGGCCGCCAAGAAGCTCGGCGAGGAGGCGGTGGAGGCCGCCATCGCCGCGGTGCAGGGCGACAAGGCCGGGCTGACCAACGAGGCGGCGGACGTGCTCTACCACCTCGTGGTGCTGCTGCGCGCCGGCGGCGTCGAGCTCTCCGCGGTGATGGCGGAGCTGGAGCGCCGCACGGCGCAGAGCGGCATCGCCGAGAAGGCGTCGAGGCCGCCGGCATGAAGGCGGCCGCGCTCGCCGCCGGCCAGACCCCGGTGACGGGGCAGAACCCGGTCACCGGCGACGGGTCGGAGCGGCTGTCGCCCTACCGCCTGTTCAGCCGCGAATCCTGGGCGCAGCTGCGCGCCGACACGCCGCTGACGCTGACGCAGGAGGACATCGAGCGCCTGCAATCGCTGAACGACCCGATCTCGGTGGAGGAGGTGGTCGCGATCTACCTGCCGCTGTCGCGGCTGCTCGCGCTCTACGTCGCGGCGAGCCAGGGCCTGTTCAAGGCGACCCAGCGCTTCCTGATGGCCGAGCGCGAGACCAAGGCGCCCTACATCATCGGGCTCGCCGGATCGGTGGCAGTGGGCAAGTCGACCACGGCCCGCGTGCTCGCCGCGCTGCTCGCGCGCTGGCCGAACACCCCGAAGGTCGACCTCGTCACCACCGACGGGTTCCTGCTGCCGAACGCCGCGCTCGCCGCGCAGGGCATTATGGACCGGAAGGGATTTCCCGAGAGCTACGACACCGCCGCCCTGCTGCAGTTCCTGCACGACGTGAAATCGGGCCGGAAGCGCGTCACCGCTCCCCTCTACTCGCACCTCGTCTACGACCGGGTGGACGGCGAGGAGCGGGTGGTCGAGAGCCCCGACATCCTGATCGTCGAGGGCCTGAACGTGCTGCAGCCGGCCCGCCTGCCGCGCGACGGCACCGCGATTCCGTTCGTCTCCGACTTCTTCGACTTCTCGATCTACCTCGACGGGCACGAGGACGACCTGCACCGCTGGTACGTGATGCGCTTCATGCGCCTGCGGCAGACCGCGTTCCGCGACCCCCGCTCGTATTTCCGCAAGTACGCCGAGGTGCCCGAATCGGAAGCGCTCGCCATCGCCGACCGGCTGTGGACGACGATCAACCTGCCGAACCTGCGCGACAACATCCTGCCGACCCGCCAGCGCGCCAGCCTGATCCTGGCCAAGGGCGCGAGCCACCGCATCGAGAGCGTCGCGCTGCGGCGGTTGTAGGACCCCGCTCAGGCGAACGGAAACGCCGCCTCCGCGACGTAGGGCCCGCCCCCGGTCGAGTCGCGCGCCGAGTACAGCACCACCTGCGTCGCGGAAAAGCGCAGCGGCGTGAAGATCGGCGCCTGCGACAGGTACATCGCCACCGCCTCGGGCGTGGCCTCGCGGCGCAGGCGCGCCAGCGTCACGTGTGGCACGAACCTTCGCCGTTCCGGCTCGGCGCCCGCCCGGCGGATCAGGCGCTCCTGCTCGGCCTGGAGGTCCATCAGATCGGCGTTGGCGGCGACGCTGGCGAGCAGCGCGCGCGGCTTGTCGCCGCCGAACACCGAGAGGCCGTCCAGCACCACCTCGAGCGCCGGCCGCGCCCGCATCTCCGACAGCGCCTCGACCGCGTCCTCGGCAAGCGCGACCGGCACGTCGCCGAGGAAGCGCAGGGTGACGTGGTGATCCGACGGCTCGATCCAGCGTGCGCCCTGCAGGCCGCCGCGGAACGGCGCCAGCCCGGCGGCGATCTCCGGCGGGAGGCCGAGCGCCGTGAACAGGCGCGGCATCGCTAACGAGCCCCGGCCGGGAGCCGCCCGAGGAAGGTCTCGACCGAGGGCAGGATGCCGGCCACGATCACGTCGACGCCCTTGGCGTTCGGGTGGAGCCCGTCGTCGAGGGTGTAGGCGCGGTCGCCGACCATTCCGGCCATGAAGAACGGGTACAGCACGAGGTCGTAGGTCCGGGCGAGATCCGGGTAGATCGCGTCGAAGCGCGCGACGTAGTCGGGCCCGAGGTTGGTCGAGGCCCGCATGCCGGCGAGCAGCACCGGGATGCCGCGCGCCTTCAGCCGCGTCACGATCGCCTCCAGCGCCTTCCGCGTCACGGCGGGGTCGGTGCCGCGCAGCATGTCGTTGGCGCCGAGCTCCAGGATCACCCCGTCGGTGCCGTCGGGCACCGACCAGTCGACCCGGTCGAGGCCGTTGGTGGCGGTCTCGCCCGAGACGCCGGCATTGGCGACCGTCACCGTCCGGCCTTTCGCAGCGAGCGCCCGCTCCAGCACCGCCGGGAAGGCGGAGCCCGCCGGAAGGCGGTAGCCCGCGGTGAGGCTGTCGCCGAGCGCGACGAGCCGGATCGGCTTCGATTCGGGCTTCGGATCCGCCTTGGCCGGCGCGAGGCCCGCCATCGACAGGACCAGCCCCGCTGCGGCAAAGAGTGCCATCAGCGCCGCCCTGCGCCGGCCATCATGGCGTGGCTCCGTCGCGCTCGCCATATCGGGCCCGCGCGCATCGCCCGGCACGGGTCGTGCCGGAGCGCACCGAACGTTCGTCCGCCAACCGTGATCTCCGTCCCGCATGTTCGCCATCCGCCACAGATCGGCTCGACCGTGACCGCCGACAACCCCTCTCCGGGCAAGACCTCGCCTGCCATGTCCGCGTCCGGGACGCCAGCCATCGCTCTCTCTGGCATCGACCTCAGCCTCGGGCGGGGGGCCGCCCGCGTCCACGTGCTCCGCGGCATCTCGCTCGACGTCGGCCGCGGCGAGGCGGTCGGCCTCGTCGGGCCGTCGGGCTCCGGCAAGTCGACCCTGCTGATGGTAATGGCGGGCCTCGAGCGGCCCGATGCCGGCGCGATCCGGATCGAGGACACCGACCTGGGCGCCCTCGACGAGGACGCGCTCGCGCGCTTCCGCGGCCGGCGGATCGGCATCGTGTTCCAGGCCTTCCACCTCGTCCCGACGATGACCGCCCTGGAGAACGTCGCCCTGCCGCTGGAGCTGGCCGACAAGCCGGGTGCCCATGCCCGCGCCCGGCGGGAGCTCGAAGCCGTTGGCCTCGGCCACCGGCTGAACCACTACCCGGCCCAGCTCTCGGGCGGCGAGCAGCAGCGCGTCGCCATCGCCCGCGCCGTCGCACCGGACCCGGCGATCCTGGTCGCCGACGAGCCGACGGGCAATCTCGACGAGGCGACCGGCCGCCAGATCGTCGACCTGCTGTTCGCGCTGAAGCGCGACCGCGGCGCGACGCTCGTCCTCGTCACCCACGATCCGGGGCTCGCCCGCCTCTGCGACCGCACCGTGCGCCTGCGCTCGGGGCGGATCGAGGAGCCGGTGGCGGCCTGATGCACGGCACCCTCTCCCAACCCCGGCCGACGCCCGCCTCGCGCCTGCCGCTGACCCTGCGCCTCGCGCTGCGCGAGCTCCGCGGGGGCTTGCGCGGCTTCGCCGTGTTCCTCGCCTGCATCGCGCTCGGCGTCGCGGCGATCGCCGGGGTCGCCTCGATCTCGCGCTCGCTGTCGGACGGGCTCGGCCGCGAGGGCAAGCGCATCCTCGGCGGCGACCTCAGCTACAGCCTGATCAACCGCGAGGCGACGGAGCCGGAGCGCGCGGTGCTCGACGCGCAGGGGCGTGTCGACGTGGTCGCCTCGCTCCGCGCCATGGCGGTGGCGGGCGAGGGCGCGGCGCTGGTCGAGCTGAAGGCGGTCGATGCCGGCTACCCGACCGCCGGAGAGCTCGTCACCGAGCCGCAGGCGCCCCTCGCCGACCTGCTGGCCGAGCGTGACGGGATCGACGGCGCGCTCGCCGACCCGGCGCTGCTGACCCGCCTCGACCTCAAGGTCGGCGACCGGATCACGCTCGCCGGCCGGCCCTTCGCCATCCGCGCGACCCTCGTCTCGGAGCCCGACAAGATCGCCGGCGGCATCGGCTTCGGGCCGCGGCTGATCGTGTCGCAGGGTGCGCTGCGCCGCACCGGCCTGGTCCAGCCGGGAAGCCTCAACCGCTGGAGCTACCGGCTGCTGCTGCCCGGCGCCGACGATGCGGGCCTCGACGCCGCCGCCGCCCGGATCGCGGCGGCCGCTCCGCAGGCCGGCTGGGAGATGCGGGCGCGCACCAATGCCGACCCGCGGTTCTCCAAGAGCATCGAGCGCTTCACCCAGTTCCTGACGCTGGTCGGCCTCACCGCGCTGATCGTCGGCGGGGTCGGCGTCGCCAACGCCGTCAACGCCTTCGTCGAGCGCAAGCGCCCCTCGATCGCGACCCTGAAGAGCGTCGGTGCGCCGGGCTCGAAGGTCGTCGCCCTGTACCTGACGCAGGTGATGCTGATCGCCGGGCTCGGCACGGCGATCGGGCTCACTGTGGGCGCCGCGCTGCCCTTCGCCCTCGACGCGCTGTTCCGGGACAGCCTGCCCCTGCCGCTGAACCCGACGCTGGCGCCCCTCGAGCTGCTCCAGGCGGCGGCCTACGGGCTCCTCACGGCCCTGGCCTTCGCGATCACGCCCCTGGGGCGCGCCCACGACGTCCCGGTCTCGGGGCTGTTTCGCGACGCCGTCGACCCGGCAGCCAGCGGCATCCGCCCGCGCTACCGGGCGATCCTGGCGCTGGCGCTCGCCGCCCTGGTGGGGCTCGCCGTCGGCACCGCCTTCGACCGGCGCGTGGCGCTGATCTTCATCGCCGCCGCCGGCCTCGCCTTCGGCCTGCTGCGGCTGGTCGCGGTCGGCGTGATGGCGCTCGCCCGCCGGCTGCCGCATCCGCGGCGGGCCGCGCCGCGGATGGCCTTGGCCAACCTCCACCGCCCCGGCGCCCTGACGCCGGCCATCGTCCTCTCCCTCGGCCTCGGCGTGACCCTGCTGGTGACCCTGAGCCTGATCGACGTGAACGTGCGCCGCACCATCTCGGCGACCCTGCCGGCGCGCGCGCCGAACCTGTTCTTCCTGGACATCCCGGCCGCCGATTCGGGCGCCTTCCACGACTTCCTCGCGCGCCAGGCGCCCAGCGCCAAGATCGAGCGGGTGCCGATGATGCGCGGGCGCATCGTGGCGCTGGACGACGTCCCGGCCGAGAAGATCCGCCCGCCGGAGGACGCCGCCTGGGTGCTCGACGGCGACCGGGGCATTACCTACGCCGAGGACGTGCCCGAGGGCTCGACGCTCACCGCAGGCACGTGGTGGAACGCGGAACAAGCCAGGACGCCGCTGGTCTCGTTCGAGGCGGATCTCGCGAAAAACCTCGGCCTCAAGGTCGGCAGCCGCGTCACCGTCAACGTGCTCGGGCGGAACCTCACCGCCACCATCGCCAACCTGCGCAAGGTCGAGTGGCGCAACCTCGGCATCAACTTCGTGATGGTGTTCTCCCCCGGCACCTTCCGCGGCGCGCCGCACTCGGACCTGGCGACGCTCACCCTGCCCGGGGGCACCGACGGCGCGGTCGAGAACCGGATCCTGCGGGACGTCGCCAAGGCGTTCCCCTCCGTCACCAGCGTGCGGGTGAAGGACGCCCTCGATGCCGTCGGCGACCTCGTCGGCCGGCTGGTGCTGGCGATCCGCGGCGCGAGCGCGGTGGCGGTGCTGGCGAGCCTGTTCGTGCTGGCCGGCGCCATCGCCGCGGGGCACCGGGCGCGGCTCTACGACGCCGTGGTGCTGAAAGTGCTCGGCGCGACCCGCGGACGGCTGCTGGCCGCCTACGGCCTCGAATACGGGGCGCTCGGCCTCGTCACCGCCCTGTTCGGGCTGCTCGCCGGCACGCTCGCCGGCTGGGTGATCGTCACCCGGGTGATGCGCCTCGACTTCGTCCTCGACCTCGCGGGGGCGCTGGCGGCGGCCGCGGCCGCGGTGGTGCTCGCCGTGGTGCTGGGGCTCGCCGGGACCTGGCGCATCCTCGGCCAGAAGCCGGCACCGTACCTGCGGCAGTCGTGACCGTTGCGTATCCCCCGCGTGAGCTTGCCGCGATCGTGAACGACGGCATCGGGAGCCGTCGGCGAAGTAGCAGCGAACTTTAATCCCAGACTTCGTGAACAAATTTCACCCGCGGGGATTCATCGAAAGCGCTTTTTCAAGCTCTGCCGGGCTCTTGTGCGGGGCGGCCGAAAGCAACATATTCCAACACGAGGCGCTCGATGGCGCCAGAGGTCCCCTGCGTGGGCCTCGTCTCAAACACCACGCACGAGCGAGCCTTCCGAGGTCACTCCCATGGCATTCGACAACTCTCCCTTCCGCTACGGCGCCCAGGCGCCGTCGCAGGCCGGCACCCAGGTCGCGTTCGACCAGGGCCTGCGGACCTTCATGCTCGGCGTCTACAACAACATGGTCGTCGGGCTCGGCATCTCCGGCCTCGTCGCGCTCGGCCTCAACATGGCCGCCACCACCGCGACCGCGACCGGCCGCCTCGCCCTGACCCCGTTCGGCCAGACGCTCTACAACAGCCCGCTCAAGTGGGTTCTGATGTTCGCCCCGCTCGCCTTCATCCTGGCCTTCTCGATGCGGATGGACCGGATGTCGGCCTCGTCGGCGCGGACGATGTTCTTCGCCTTCGCGGCGGTGATGGGCGCCTCGATGTCGACGCTGCTGCTGGTGTTCACCGGCGCCAGCGTGGTGCGGGTGTTCTTCATCACCTCGGCGACCTTCGGCGCGCTGAGCCTCTACGGCTACACCACCAAGCGCAGCCTTTCGGGGATGGGCTCGTTCCTGATGATGGGCCTGATCGGCATCATCATCGCCTCGATCGTCAACATCTTCCTGGCCTCGTCGGCGCTGCAGTTCGCCGTCTCGGTGCTCGGCGTGCTGATCTTCGCGGGGCTCACCGCCTACGACACCCAGAAGCTGAAGGAGATGTATCTCTCCAGCGGCTTCGACGGCGAAGCGGCGGCCAAGATGTCGGTCAACGGCGCGCTGACGCTGTACCTCGACTTCATCAACATGTTCCAGTTCCTGCTCTCGCTCCTCGGCGACCGCCGCTGAGCGAAGACGGATCGGACGAACGAAGAAGGCCCCGGCGGAAACGCCGGGGCCTTCTTCGTTCCGGGGAGCTACGCTTACGCTGCGCCACTTCCCCCAGCGGGCAATGTCCGCCCTGCGCAGCCCCGGGATGACGGGGAGGGTCCGGAAAAGGAATCTGAAGATGTGCGAGGCCGATCGCCTGCTCGGGGGAAGGCCCCCCCGCGCCGCGATCCGAGCGCGCAGCGAGCGTACCATCGGCCAAGACGGCACCGGACGAAGGATCGCCGAGCAGAAATCCGAACGCTTCACACGGCCCGCAGGGGCTTCTCCAGCACCGCCAGCACGCGGGCGAGGTCGGTGCCGCGCTTGAGCACCACGCCGGTCGCGGCGACCACGGCGTAGGCGCCCTGGCGGCGCGCGAGCTTCGGGTCCTTCTCGATCCGGTAGAGCGGCATCTCGGAGGTGCGGCGGTAGATCGAGAACACCGCCTTGTCGCGGCGGAAGTCGAGGGCGTAGTCGCGCCACTCCCCCTCCGCGACCCGGCGGCCGTAGAGGTTGAAGATCGTGCGCAGCTCGTGCCGATCGAACGCGATCTGCGGGGCGGTGGATGGGCTCGGGAAGGGGACCACGCGGGCCGTCGAATCGTCTGTCCGGATCTCGCCGCTCGTCCGCTCGGTCATCGTTCCTCCGCCGTCGGCCTGCCGCCGTCGTCTTGCCGTCAGCCGCTGAGGATGGGCCTCGGGTGGCCGGCCCGCAAGAGTCCCGCGGCGGCGATCCGATTCGTTGCGGACGGGACACGCCCAAGAAACAAATGCCGCGCTTTCGCCCCGATCACGCCTTTCCCGAGCCGCGTTGCGGCGCGACAACGAAGGCCGAACCCTCGTCGGGTCGTGCCCGTCGACGCCCGAATCCCGAGCTCCCCAGCCCTCGGGCGTCACCGGATCCCACGACGCGACATCCCAGAGGTTTCGAGACCCAAGGACTTCAGGCCGCCCGCGAGGGCGGCCTTTTTTTGTGCCCGCCCGGCCCGTTCGATCTCCCCGGGCCCACGGGCAGCGGGAAGGCGCAAAACCCGCTATGAGGCGGACCGACCATGACCGACCCCCGCCCGCCCCGCTTCGACGACGACTTCCGGCAGGCGCTCGACGACCTGTTCGCGTGGCGCCGCGACGTGCGCCGCTTCCGGCCCGACCCGGTGGACGAGGCCCTGCTCCGCCAGAGCCTGGCGGCGGCCCATCGCAGCCCTTCCGTCGGCAACAGCCAGCCGTGGCGCTTCGTGCGCGTCGCCGACCCCGAGCGCCGCGCCGGCGTGGTCGCGAGCTTCGAGCGCTGCAACGCCGATGCGGCCCTGCGCTACGCCGACGCCCGCCAGGCGCAGTATCGCGCCCTGAAGCTCGCGGGCCTGCGCGAAGCGCCGGTGCACCTGGCCGTCTTCTGCGACGAGGCGACCGAGGCGGGCCACGGCCTCGGTCGCGCGACCATGCCGGAGATGCTGCGCTACTCCGTGGTCGGCGCCGTGCAGACCTTCTGGCTCGCCGCCCGCGCCCGCGGCCTCGGCACCGGATGGGTCTCGATCCTCGAGCCGGCGCGCATCGCGGCGCTGCTGGACGTGCCGGGCAGCTGGCACCTCGTCGCCTACCTCTGCGTCGGCTGGCCCGTCGAGGAGCATGCCGACCCCGAGCTCGTCCGCCACGGCTGGCAGGCCCAGGACGCGACGGCGCTGGATCTGATCGAGCGGTAAAGCAGGTCTTTCGACGGACGATCGCCTTTATCACGATGAAGCCCGGCGCTTTTTACCGTCTTCCCCGAAGACGGTGAGCAAGCCCGCAGTCGTCGCAGGATGAGCTGGAACGCCGAGCTTGGCCGTGGATTATTGCTGCAGCGAACGGTCACGCTTTGCAGGAAGATCCCAAGATGTCGGTCAGGAAGTACGTGTCCACGAGCCTCGGCGGCGCGCTGCTGGCCGGTCTCGTCGCGGGGGCGCCGGCCCTGGCACGCGAGGTGGTGCCGTTCTCGGACGGGGTGATGCCGGGCTCGGTGGTGATCAGCGTCTCGCAGCGCCGGCTCTACCTCGTGAACGGCGACGGAACCGCGATCCGCTACCCCGTCGCGGTCGGCAAGCCGGGCAAGCAGTGGTTCGGCACCAAGTCGATCGACGGCAAGTACGTGCAGCCGGCATGGTCGCCGCCGAGCGAGGTCAAGCGCGACAACCCGCGCCTGCCGAACCTGATCGCCGGCGGCTCGCCGCACAACCCGATGGGCGCCGCCGCGATGACGCTGTCGGGCGGCGAATACGCCATCCACGGCACCAACCGCCCGAGCTCGGTCGGCACCTGGGCCTCCTACGGCTGCATCCGGATGTACAACCAGGACGTGGTCGACCTCTACGACCGCGTCTCGGTCGGCACCCCGGTCTACGTGACGCGCTGAACGCCCCGGAGCCCGCGGGATCAGGCGGCGGGCGGGGCCGTCGCCTCGATCGCCGTGAAGGTCTCCAGGATGTGGTAGGTGTGCGCGATGCCGGCCGGCACGCAGTAGGAATCGCCGGGCTCCAGTGCGACCGTCCGGTCCTCGAGCACCAGCTTGGCCCGGCCGGCGATCACGTAGCCCACGGTCTCGTGCTCCGAGGTGGTGCTCGGCTTGTCGTCGGTCGGCGGCTCGTCGCGCCACATCCGCATGGCGACCAGCGCGCCCTTCGCGAGCGCGATCTCGCCGTCGGCGCCGCTCGGCGCATCCTTGCTCGATACCTTGGTCGCCATCGGGTCCCTTGTCTCGCCGTATGCTTCGCGAGCCCAACAGCGGGCCGGCACGGTCGTTCCGGCCGGCGAGGCGCGACGTCAGAAGTCGACGGCGAGCCCCTTCACCTCCCAGTCGTCGTAGCGGACCGGCTCCAGGCCGCCGCGCCCGAGGCGCTCGGGGGCGGCCGAGACCGCGGCGGCCCGCGCGTCGATCGCCCTGCGGCGCTCGGCCGCCTCCGCCAGGGCGCGCGCGGCCGCCGGGGTGAGGGGACGGGGGGCGGTCCCGCCGCCGTCCTCGACGTGTTCGGTCCGGGCTTCGTCGGTCCCGTCGCGGCTGGTTTCACCTTGCATCGGACTCGCTCAAGTGGGAGGGCATCGGGGTCCGGCGGCAGCACGCCGGCACGAAGGGTCTTTCGAGAAGTGGCATCCATGGGCAGAGGGCGCAACGCGTCCGGGCCGGCGCGGGCGGCGGGCGCGACCAAGGGTCCGCGCCCGGGGCCGAAATCGCCGCCGAAATCCGCACCGGAGGCGGTCGAGGCGGACGTCGCCGGCCTCGCCGCGCGCCGGGTGGCGCACGCCGTCGTCGCCGACCTGCTGGGCAAGAACCGCGCCCTCGCCCTGGAGGATGCGCTGGCCCAGGCGTCCCGCGTCGCGGGGCTCGACGCCGGCGATGCCGGTCTGGCGCGGGCCATCGCCACGGTCACCTTCCGCCGCCTCGGCTTCCTCCGGCGCGCGCTCGCCGCGCGGATGGAGCAGGGCCTGCCCGAGGACAAGCCGCGCCTCGTCGCGCTGCTCGCCACCGGCGCCGCCCAGATCCTCGACCTCGCCGTTCCCGACCATGCCGCGGTCGACCTCGCGGTGCGCCTGGCCAAGGCCGATCCGCAGGCGCGGCATCTCGCCGGCCTCGTCAACGCGGTGCTGCGCCGGGTCGTGCGCGAGCGCGAGGCGATCCTGGCCGAATGCGACGACCCGCTCGAGGCCAACACCCCGGATTGGCTGGCCGCGCGCTGGCGCGAGGCCTACGGGCCGGAGAAAGCCGCCGCCATCGCCCGCGCGCACCTGGCCGGCGCCGCGATCGACCTGACGCTGAAGGGCGAGGCCGGCGACTGGGCCGAGCGCCTCGGCGCGGCGGCGCTGCCCACCGGCTCGCTCCGGCTCGGCGACCTGCGGGTGCCGGTCTCCGAGCTTCCCGGCTTCGCCGATGGCGCGTGGTGGGTGCAGGATGCCGCCGCCGCGATCCCCGCGCGGCTCCTCGGCGCGCAGCCCGGCGAGCGCATCGCCGACCTCTGCGCCGCGCCGGGCGGCAAGACCGCGCAGCTCGCGAGCCGGGGCGCCGTGGTGACCGCGCTGGACCGTTCGGCCCCGCGCCTGGAGCGCTTGTCCGAAAACCTCGCCCGGCTCGGGCTGACCGCCGAGGTGGTCGTCGGCGACGCGCTCGCCTTCGAGCCCCCAAAGCCGTTCGACGCGGTGCTGCTCGACGCGCCGTGCTCGGCCACCGGCACGATCCGCCGCCATCCGGACGTCGCCTGGACCAAGACCGAATCCGACCTGATCCGCCTGCACCTCCTCCAGGCGCGCCTGCTCGACAAGGCCGCGACCCTGGTGCGGCCGGGCGGGCGCCTCGTCTACTGCACCTGCTCGCTGGAGCGGGAGGAGGGCGAGCGCCAGGTCGCCGCCTTCCTGAAGCGCAACGCCGCGTTCGAGCGGGTGCCGGTGCGGGCGGACGAGGTCGGCGGCCTCGACGGCGTGATCAACGCCGACGGCGACCTGCGCACGCTCCCGGCCGACCTCGAAGGCTCGGACAGCCGGCGCGGCGGCCTCGACGGCTTCTTCGCGAGCCGGCTGCGGCACAAGGGGTAGCGCGGGGGGCAGGGGAGCGTCCCGACCGGCCGATTGCCACGCAGGCATGCGCCGCCGTAGGAAGCGCGACGCGACCGCCCCGACTCGGAGGTGCGGCCGCGCATCGCCGGGCCGACGTCGCCCGGCTCGGGGGAGCATGATGCAGAGCTTCGTTCGGGCCAAGCTGCACGGCATCCGCGTGACGGGCGCCGACCTGAACTATCACGGCTCGATCACGCTCGATGCCGACCTCTGCCGCGAGGCGGGGCTCGATCCGCTCGAATTCGTCGAGATCTGGAACAAGATGTCGGGGGCGCGGATCAGCACCTACGTGCTGTACGGCCCCGCCGGCTCGCGCTGCTGCGTCCTGAACGGCGCCGCCGCCCGCACCTGCCAGGTCGGCGACGAGGTCATCATTGCCTCGGCGAGCTACGGCGGCGTCGACGACGTGATCGCCCACAAGCCGCGCGTGCTGATCTTCGGCGACGGCAACGCCGTGGTCGACCGGGTCGTCTACGACGTATTCCGCGACGACGAGGGCCGGCTCGACATGCGCATCCTCGAAGCGGAGACGGGCGCCGAGGAGCCGCCGCGGGTGGCGACCCACATCCGCGTGGCGTGAGCGTCGCGCCCCCTCGGGACGGAGGAGGGAAGCGGCGTCGCCCGCCGCGGCGCGGCCTCAGGTGGCGGGGAGCGCCCGCGGCGCCGGGCGCCGCTGATGCCGGACCAGCGACAGGGCCAGCCCCGACAGGGTCAGCAGGTCGCAGGTGAGCCCGAAGACCGAGCCGACGAGGCCGTTGTGGACGGCCCAGCACAGGCTGGCGCCGAGGAAGAGGCGCCGCATGCCCTGCGGATCGCCCTGGAGGCGGGCAGCCGTCGCCAGGAGGGCGCCGAGCCCGGCGCAGGCCGACGGCCAGCCGGACCAGGTCGCCAGCGTCGTCCCGGCGGCGACCAGCGTCGTCGCGGCGAAGAGTGGTGCCACCCAGGCGGCACGGCCCGCGGGCCCGATCGCCTGCGCCGAGACGAGGTTCTGCAGCAGGGCGATGGCGCACATCGCCGTGCCGGTGAGCGCGCCGAGATGCAGGTAGTGCAGGCCGAAGGCGGCGGCGCATCCGGCCGAGGCGAGAAGCATCCCGCGCCGATGCGGCAGGATCCCGGCGGCGAAGCCGAGCAGCAGGCCGAGGGTTCCGAAGAGGTCGAGATGCGGCTTCGCCGCGGCCCATCCGCTCAGGGCCAACGTCATCAGGGTCATGGTCCGCGCCCGGTCGGCGCGGAAGCGCGCCGCACTGGCGGCAGGCGCTAGGTCGTCATGGTAACCGGTCGGTTAACGGGCATTTCGGGTGCCCGCCCCCGTCGCTGCGGCGCAACCGCAGATCACCGCGTGGGGCGGCGCGGGCGGGACCCTCCGACGGGGGCCGGAAGCCTCTACGCCGTGCCGGCGGCTCGGGCCGCCGCGCCGACCGCCCGGTCGCGCCCGGCGCCCATCCCGGCGACGCCCGCCGCCGCGATGATCGTCGCGAACAGGGCGGCCGGGAGGACCCAGCCGTCGGTGGCGTCGTGGGCGAGGCCGAAGCCGAGGGGGCCGAGCGAGGCGAAGACGTAGCCGATCCCCTGCGCCATCGCCGAGAGGGCGCCGGCCGAGGCGGCGTCGCGGGTGCGCAGGACGAGGAGGCTCAAGCCCAGCCCGAAGCAGCCGCCGATGCCGAGGCCGAGGAGCCCGGAGGCGGGGAACCGCAGGCTCTCCGGTCCGAAGGCGAGGACGAGGAAGCCGGTCAGCGTCGCGGCCAGCACCGCGACGATCCAGCCGCGCTGGTCGCGCACGCGCGCGGCCAGCATCGCCACGACGAGGGCGCCCGGCGCCTGATGCAGCGTCACCACCGAGGCGACGAGGCCGGCATCCAGCGCCGGGAGCCCGCGCCCCTGCAGGATCGCCGGCAGCCAGCCGAACAGCACGTAGGCGAGCGAGGATTGCAGGCCCATGAAGGCGGTGACCTGCCAGGCCAGCGGATCGCGCAGGAGCCGGCCCGGCGCGGCCGCCGACGACCGCTCCGGCACGGCCCGGCTCAACGGTGCCCAGGCGAGGGCGGCGACGACCGCCGGCAGCGCCCAGACCGCGAGCGCCAGCGGCCAGCCCCGGCCGATCGCCTGCTCCAGCGGCACCGCGAGGCCGGCGCCGGCGGCGGCCCCGAGGCAGAGCGTCATGGTGTAGAGCCCGGTCATCGCCCCGGCGCGGCCGGGGAAGTCGCGCTTGACCACGGCCGGCAGCAGCACGTTGGCGAGCCCGATGCCGAAGGCGGCGACCGCGGTGCCGGCGAACAGCGCCGCGACACCGCCGAGGCCGCGCAGGGCCAGGCCGGCCGCGACCACGACGATGCCGAGGAGCACGCCGCGGTCGGCGCCGAGCCGTCGCAGGATCAGCGGCGTCAGCGCGCAGGCGAGGCCGAGGCAGAGGACGGGGAGGGTGGTCAGCACCGCGGCCCCCGCCGCGGAGAGACCCGTCGCCGCGCGGATGGACGAGAGCAGCGGCCCGACGGTGCTCAGCGCCGGGCGCAGGTTGAACGCCACCGCCATCAGGCCGCAGGTCAGCAGGAGGGGCGGGATGCGCCGCGCCGCCCTCACGCGAGCCGCCGGGCCCGGAGGGCGCCCGCGAGGCAGGCGGCGAGCATCGCCGCGAAGGGCCAGTCGCCGGCCCGGCCGTAGAGGGTGCCGCCGAGGATGCGGACGGGCAGGTCGGCATCGAGCACCGCCTCCTGCTCGATCGGCAGCTGCGCGACGACGCGCCCGTGCGCGTCGATCACCGCCGAGATCCCGGTGTTGGCGTCGCGCACCAGCGGCAGGCCCTCCTCGACGGCGCGCAGGCGGGCCTGCGCCAGGTGCTGGCGCGGGCCAGGCGTGTCGCCGAACCAGGCGTCGTTGGTCACGTTCAGGATCAGGCCGGGGGGCCGATCGGCGGCGGTGGCGCCGGCCGGCAGGATCGCGCCGGGGAAGATCGCCTCGTAGCAGATCGTCGCCGCCACCGGCGGCAGGCCCGGCACGTTGAGGATGCGCTGGCCGGCGAGCGTCCCGGCCGAGAAGCCGCCCGGCACGGCCACGAACTGGCGCAGGCCCACCGCCCGCAGGGCCGCGTCGAGGGGCGCGGGCAGGTACTCGCCGAACGGCACGAGGTGGACCTTGTCGTAGCTGTCGACGATGCGGCCGCCGGGCTCGATCGCCATGATCGCGTTGAAGTAGCGCAGGCGCTCGCCGGGCAGCGGCTCCTCGGCGCGGGCCGCGCCGGTGATCAGGTGCTGGCCGGGCTCCAGCCCGGCGCCGACCTGCGCCATCGCCGCGGGATCGCGCTGGATCAGGAACGGGAAGGCCGATTCCGGCCAGAGGATGTGCGTCGGCGCCGCCTCGCCGGCCTCCGGCGGGCGCCGGCTCAGCTCGACGTAGCGGTCGACGATGTCCTGCCGGTTCTCGGGGCGGAACTTCGCGTCCTGAGGCAAGTTCGGCTGCACCAGCCGCAGGCGCACCCCGGCGACGGTGGGGTCGGGATCGGGCCCGACCCGCTCCGCGCCGTGGAGCGCCATGGCGGCCAGCACGATCGCGGCGGCGGCCGTCGGGCCGAGGCGGCTGCGCGGATGCGAGCCGGTGGCGAGCGTCGCCGGCGCGGCGCAGACGAGGACGGCGAGCAGCGTCAGGCCGTAGAGCCCGACGAGGGAGGCCGACTGCATCAGCCAGAGGTTCTGGCCGAGCGCCATGCCGAGGGTGTTCCAGGGGAAGCCGGTGAAGACGTGCCCGCGCACCCACTCGGCGCCCGCCAGCCCGAAGGCGAGGCCGGCGATGCGCGCCGGGCCGCGGACCCAGAGCAGGCCGGCGACGGCGAAGCCCGCGGCGTAGAACAGCCCGAGCGCCAGCGGCAGGCCGACGACGCCGAGCGGCAGCGCCCACAGGAACTCGTCGGCCTCCACGAGGAAGGCCGAGCCGAGCCACCACAGCCCGGCGAACAGGTAGCCGAAGCCCCAGGCCCAGCCGACCAGCGCGCAGGGGCGGAGCCGGGCGGCGACCGTGCTGCGCGAGCCCGCCGCCCCGTCCACCAGCCAGACCGCGACGACGAGGGACACGGCCAGCGCGGGCAGGAGGCCGAAGGGCGGCATCGCCAGCGCGCCGACGCTGCCGGCGAGGAAGCTCAGGGCGAGCCGGCGCCAGCCGCGCAGCAGCATGACGCCGTTGGCCAGGCGCGCGGCCGCGCCGCCCGGCAGCGTGGCTGCTGGGGGCGCTTCGGGAGCCGGCGTCACGGTGCGGGCGTCTCGATCGCGTTGACGGCAGGGGGCGCGGCGGGCGGGGGCAGGGCGAGCGGCACGGCGGAGGCCGCGATGCGTGCGGGCCCGCGCTGGAAGCGCAGGCGCTTGAGGCGGCGCGGGTCGGCGTCGAGCACCTCGAACTCGAGGTCGCCGGGGCCGGCGATGAGCTCGCCGCGCGAGGGCACGCGGCCGGCCAGCGTCACGATCATGCCGCCGATCGTGTCGATCTCCTCGGCCATCTCGCCCACCGCCGCGACGAGGTCGACGCCGGTGGCCTCGGAGACCTCCGCCAGCGGCGCACGGGCATCGGCCACGAACACCTCGGCCTCGCCCTCGAGGCGCTGGACGAGGCGGCCCTCGACCACGTCGTGCTCGTCCTCGATGTCGCCGACCACCATCTCGATCAGGTCCTCGATCGAGATCAGCCCGTCGGTGCCGCCGTACTCGTCGATGACGAGCGCCATGTGGGTGCGGGTCGCCTGCATCCGCACCAGCAGGTCGATCGCCGGCATCGAGGGCGGCACGAACAGCACCGGCCGCTGGATGCGGGTGGAGGCGAGCGTCGCGGTGAGGTCGACGTTGCCGAGGTTGAGCGTGCGCAGGGCGCGGGCGGGCGCCCGGCGCACCCGCGGGGCGGGCTTCTGCGCGTCCTTCAGCGCATCCTTGGCCGCCTCGGCCTCGGCGGGGGCGGGCGTCGCGCCGTTGGCGGCGGCCGCGGCGCTGCGGCGCGGGGCGGCCTCGGCCCGCGCGGCGATGTGGTCCACGAAGTCGCGGATGTGGACCATGCCGCGCGGGTCGTCGAGCGTCTCGCCGTAGACCGGCAGGCGGGAATGGCCGGCGGTGCGGAACAGCTTCAGCAGGTCGCCGAGGCTGGTCTCGACCGAGACCGCGACGATGTCGGCCCGCGGGATCATCACGTCGTCGACGCGCACCTTGTGCAGCCCGAGGACGTTCTTGAGCATGGCGCGCTCGAGCGGCGAGAACGCGTTCTCGCCCGAATCGGGCTCGGCCAGGGCCTCTTCGATGTCGCCGCGCAGCGAATCGCGCGGTTTCAGGTGCAGCACCTGGAGGAGGCGGTCGTACCAGGGCTCGCGCGCACCCGATTCCGCCTCGTTGGAACTGAGCGCGGCCTGGGCCGCGCCGCGACTTCGATCGTGGGTCATGTCTCTCGTGTCTGGGATCGGTTGGGACGTCGTCGCTCAGCCGGCCGCGGAGTCCGCGTAAGGGTCGGGCACGCCGAGGGTCGCGAGCGCCGCGACCTCCAGGGCCTCCATGGCCTCCGCGTCCGCGTCGCCGGTCTCGTGGTCCTGACCGAGCAGGTGGAGGGTGCCATGAACCAGGAGATGCGCGAGGTGGTGGACGAGCGGCTTCGACTGCTCGGCACTTTCGCGCACCAACGTGTCGTACGCAAGAACGACGTCGCCGAGCGGCACCGCGACGCCGGCATGGGCGGGCTGCGGCGAGGACGGAAACGACAGCACGTTGGTGGGCCGGTCCTTGCCCCGCCAGGTCCAGTTGAGCGCCTGCACGGTGGCGTCGTCGGCGAGCAGGACGCTGACCTCGACCGGGCCGGCGGGCGGCTCGGGGGCCGCGGCGAGACCGGCCTCGACGGCGCGAATCACGAAGGCTTCGAGGTCGGGGACCGCGCCGCTCCAGCGTTCGTCCTCGATCGCCACCTCGACCACCATGTCGATCGCGTGCCCCATCACGCGAGCGGCCGCCGCCGCGGGTTCGGGTTGCGGTCGGCATCCGCCTCGCCGTGGGCCGCGCCCTCGTAGGCGGTGACGATGCGGCGCACGAGGTCGTGGCGGACCACGTCCTTGTCCCGGAAGGTGATGCGGCCGATGCCCTCGACGCCGTCGAGCACCCGCACCGCCTCGACCAGCCCCGACTTCTGCCCCGGCGGCAGGTCGACCTGGGAGGGATCGCCGGTGACGATCATCCGCGAGTTCTCGCCGAGCCGGGTCAGGAACATCTTCATCTGCATCGAGGTGGTGTTCTGCGCCTCGTCCAGCAGCACGATCGCGTTGGTAAGCGTGCGCCCGCGCATGAAGGCCAGCGGCGCGATCTCGATCACCCCGGTCTGCAGGCCGCGGTCGACGTGGCGCGCCTCCATGAAGTCGTAGAGCGCGTCGTAGATCGGGCGCAGGTACGGGTCGACCTTGTCGCGCATGTCGCCGGGGAGGAAGCCGAGGCGCTCGCCGGCCTCGACCGCCGGGCGCGAGAGGATCAGCCGCTCGGCGTGGCCCTGCTCCAGCAGCGAGACCGCGTGGCCGACGGCGAGCCAGGTCTTGCCGGTGCCGGCCGGACCCTCGGCGAAGACGAGCTCGTTGGCGCGCAGGGCCTTGATGTAGGCGTCCTGTGCCGCGTTCCGGGCGCGGACCGCGCCGCGCTTGCGCGTGGCGATCTGCTCGAAATGCGGCCGGTCCGGCTCGGCGGCGATGGCGGCCGCCGGGAACAGCTGGCCCTGGACGGTGGCCTCCTGGATCGCGCCGTCGACGTCGCCGAGCGTCAGGGCGCTGCCGCCGGTCCGGGCGCGGGCGTAGAGCTTCTCGAACACCCGGCGGGCACGCTCGGTCGCGTCCGGCGAGCCCTTGAGCACGACGTGGTTGCCCAGCGCGGTGGCCGTCACCTCCAGCCGCCGCTCGATATGCGCGACGTTCTGGTCGTACTGGCCGAAGACGAGGCTCGCGAGGCGGTTGTCGTCGAAGGTCAGCGAGACCTCGACCGGCTCGTCGTGGCCGAAGCCCGGGCCGAGCGGCCGCGCGGCGGGCCCGCGCCCGCGCAAGGGGCCGCTGCGCCCGGCCGTTCCGTCGAATGACGCCACGAACACTCCCTTCATCGCCCGGCCCGCCGCCCTACGCGGCCGCCGCGGCCTCGATCGCCGCGCCGAACAGGCTGTTGGTCCCCGCCTCGACGATGCGCACGGGCACGACCTGCCCGATACGGGAGGTGGGGGCGTCGAACTGAACGGCGAGCAGGTGCGGCGTCTTGCCCGCGACCTGGCCGGGCCTGCGGCCGGCCTTCTCGACCAGGACCTCGACCACCTGCCCCACCGCCGCGCGCTGGAACGCGTGGCGCTGCGCGTCGAGCAGCGCCTGCAGCGCGTGCAGGCGGCCGGTCATCACGTCCTCCGGGACCGCGTCGCTGCGCTCGGCGGCCGGCGTGCCGGGGCGCGGGCTGTACTTGAAGGAATAGGCGCTCTCGAACCCGATGTCGGAGACGAGCCGCATCGTGTCGGCGAACTCGGCGTCGGTCTCGCCGGGAAAGCCGACGATGAAGTCCGAGGACAGGGCGATGTCGGGGCGGGCCCTGCGGACGCGGTCGATGATCCGCCGGTAGGCGTCGCCGGTGTGGCGCCGGTTCATCGCGGACAGGATCCGGTCGGAGCCCGACTGCACCGGAAGGTGCAGGTAGGGCATCAGCGCCGGGATCTCGGCATGGGCCGCGATCAGGTCGTCGCCCATGTCGTTGGGGTGGCTCGTGGTGTAGCGGATCCGCGCGATGCCCGGCACGCGCGCCACCGCGCGGATCAGGTCGGCCAGCGTCGCCGCGCCGCCGTCGGCCCCGAGCCCGTGATAGGCGTTCACGTTCTGGCCGACGAGGCCGATCTCGCGGACCCCGCCGGCGGCGAGCTTCTCCGCCTCCGCGACGACGGCGGCGACGGAACGCGAGACCTCGGCGCCGCGGGTGTAGGGCACCACGCAGAACGCGCAGAACTTGTCGCAGCCCTCCTGCACCGTGAGGAAGGCGGAGACGCCCGCGGTGCGGCGCGCCGGCAGGTGGTCGAACTTGTCCTCGACGGGGAATTCGGTGTCGACCACGCGCCTGGCATGCGAGCGGGCGAGCAGGTCCGGCAGCCGATGGTAGCTCTGCGGCCCGACGACCACGTCCACCACGGGCGCGCGGTGCAGGATCTCGGAGCCTTCCGCCTGCGCGACGCAGCCGGCGACGACGATGCGGGTGTCGCGGCCTTCGAGCTTCCGCGCGTCCTTGAGCACGCGCAGCCGGCCGAGCTCGGAATAGACCTTCTCGGCCGCCTTCTCGCGGATGTGGCAGGTGTTGAGCACCACCACGTCCGCCTCCTCGACGGCGTCGGTGGCGGAGAACCCCTGCTCGGCCAGGACGTCCGCCATGCGGGCGGCGTCGTAGGCGTTCATCTGGCAGCCGTAGGATTTGACGAAGGCTTTTTTCGACACCGCGTCGGGTCCCGGGTTCCTTGGGATACGGCGCGCGAACATCTCTGCGGCCGAGGCGGCACGCCTCTATCATAGATCCGGCCCGCCGTCGCGGCCCGGTCTGAGCGCTTGCCAGTCCGTATCCTATAGAATACGAACATTTAGGATTCCGGCCCGACGCACGGCTGATTTCGATGCTTGGCTCGGCGCCTTGCGGGATCCGCGTGCCAAGGCGCGGATCGCGATCCGGATCGACCGTCTCGCTCTGGGCAATGCCGGCGACGCGAAGCCGGTCGGCTCCGGGGTGAGCGAGATGCGCATCGATTACGGACCTGGCTACCGACTGTACTTCATCCGTCGCGGCGAAGCCCTGATCGTTCTGCTCTGCGGCGGAGACAAGGGCAGCCAGCAACGGGATATCGTGCGGGCCAGGGCGCTGGCCGCAGATCTGAAGGATGGAGACGGCGGATGACCGAGACGCAGCCCTACGATTCGGCAGACTATCTCGAGACCGACGAGGCGCTGGCGGAATACCTCACCGCGGCCTTCGAGGAAGGAGACACGGCGCTCTTCCGCCACGCGCTCGGCGTCGCCGCCCGCGCCCGCGGCATGACGCGGATCGCCCGCACCTCCGGCCTGTCGCGCGAGAGCCTGTACAAGGCCCTCTCCGAGGAGGGCAATCCGAGCCTCGATACGACGGTGCGCGTCCTGAGGGCGATGAACCTGCGGCTGACGGCGACCGTGCCGCACGCGCCCGAACCGGCCTGACGGGATTCAGGCCGCCGCCGTGCCGTCCGTGAGGCCCGGCAGCAGCCGGGCGGGCGCGTGGCCCGGCACCCCCGCGTGGCCCTGCATCGCCCCCGGGCCCTTCATCGCGGCGCGGACGGCGGCCTCCGCCTGGGCCGTGACGGCCTTGCGGTCGGTGCCGGCCTCGAAGGCGATCGGCTGGCCCCAGACCACGTGGACGTCGATCGGCCCGCGCTCGAAGAACAGGGCGAGATGGGGGGCGAGGTCCATGTCGCCGTACCACGCGATCTCGGGGCGCTCGGCCCGGCCCACGGGCAGGCCGTTGCGGCGCGGATAGGTGATCGCCAGGGGCTGCAGGCGGATGCGGTCGAGGCCGCCGTCGGCCCCTCGCGCCTGGATCGCGGCCCGCGCCGCGCCGACGAGCGAGGAGCGGAACGGCAGCAGGCGGGTGCCGTCGCCGGTGGTGCCCTCGGCGAACAGCACCACGAGCTCGCCCCGCGCCAGCCGGTCGCCGATCGCGGCGTTGACGGTCGCGGTCGCGCCGCGCCGCGCCCGGTCGATGAACACCGTGCGCTGGAGGGCGGCGAGCGTGCCGATCACCGGCCAGCCGGCGATCTCGGACTTCGCCACGAAGGAGAGCGGCCGCAGCGAGCCGACGGCGATGATGTCGAGCCAGGAGACGTGGTTGGCGAGCACCAGCGCGGCCTCGCCGGGGCGGGGCGGGGTGCCGCTCTGCGTCACGCGCACCGAGAACAGGGCCAGGAACACCCGGTGGAACAGCGCCGGCGCGAGGCCCCATCCGCGGCGCTCGCCGAAGCGCAGGGCCAGCCAGTGCGGACCGGCGAGCAGCGCGAAGGCCAGCGCGCAGACGACCAGGCGCAGGGCCACCCCGACGCGCGTCACCGGGCGCTCACGTCAGGTCGGCGCGCATGGTGAGCGCGGTCGCGCGGCTGCCGTCGGCCTGCGCGTAGTAGCCGGTCCGCGTGCCCACCCGGGTGAACCCGTGCCGGGCGTAGAGCTTGAGCGCGGGCGCATTGCCCTCGTCGACCTCCAGGTGGACCTGCGCGACGCCGATCAGCGCCAGGTGCCCGAGATGCTCGCGCAGCAGCCGATGGCTCAGGCCGCCGCCGCGGGCGGAGGGCGCCAGCACGACGGTGAGGATCTCGGCCTCGTCGGCGACCTTGCGGGACAGGATGAAGCCCTGCATCGCGCCGGCCCGCCACAGGGCGTGCCCCTGCGTCGCGCGCTCGCACAGCATCCGCTCGAACTCGTGCGCGTCCCAGGGCCGCGCGAAGGCGGTGGCGTGGAGCCGGGCGAGCGTGCGCGCCTGGTCGGCCTCGCGCAAGGGCGCGACGTAGGGCTCGGGGCCCCAGGCCTCCCACCAGGCGAGCCACCATTCCAGCGGCCAGAAGGGCGAGACCGGGCGGCTCATGCCTGTGGCCCTCGATGCCGCCGCATCGCGGGCGATCCGCCGCATCGGCGGCGCGCCTTCGCGCTTGCCGGCGGCCGAAGGCCGCTGGAACGGTCCGAGCGATGAGGCTTGCGTGTCATCGGCGGGCGATCCGCGCGTGGTCCTGCGGCTGGGCGTCGGCCCCGCGCAGGTACATCGGCCGGGGCAGGGCCTGGGCCGGGTCGGCGACCAGGCCGAGCGAGGCGACCCAGGCGATGTCGGGCCCGCCGGCGCCCGCGACGTCGACCGCGATCCCGCGGGCCCGGAGCACGGCGGCCAGGAGGGCGGCACCGGAGCCGACGAGGGTGACGGGGCCGGCCCCGAGCCGGTCGGCGGCCTCCTCGAGGCGCAGGTGCGTCGGCGGCACGACGATGCCGTCGCCCGCGCTCATCGCCTGGAGGTAGACCGCACCGTGGCGGGCATCGATCGCGGCGGCGACCAGGCCGTCGCCGTTCAGCGCCAGCTGCGGCGCCAGCAGCGCCGAGAGGGTGGTGACCCCGACCACGGGAATGCCGGCGGCGAGGCCGACGGCGCGGGCCGCCGACAGGCCGACGCGCAGGCCGGTGTAGCTGCCGGGGCCGACGGTGACGGCGACGCGGGACAGGCCCTCGAACCCGGCTGCGAACCGGGCCATCACCCGCTCGACCAGCGGCAGCAGCGCCTCGGCATGGCCGCGGGCGAGCGTCATGGATTCCTGCGCGAGCAGATCGACGGACCCGTCGGCCGCCTCGGTCGCGACGCAGGCCGAGCAGAGCTCGAGTGCCGTGTCGATGGCCAGGATATGCACGCCCACTCCCGTTCGCCGGGGCTTCGCTCCCGTCCGCCCTCTGAAGGAAGCCGCGAGCCTAAGCCAAAACGGCCGCGCCCGTCAGTGCGGGGCGGCCGTCGGCGCGCGGTTCGGGAGAAGGTGTTGCAAAGGCGCTTCGGGTGCCGGCTGGGCGCGCACCCGAAGCGCCGCGATTTCGAAGCGCCGGTCTCAGACCGCCTGGACTTCCCGGATCTCGGGCAGGAAGTGCTTGAACAGGTTCTGCACGCCGTGCCGGAGCGTCGCGGTCGAGGACGGGCAGCCGGAGCAGGCGCCCTTCATCTCCAGGTAGACGACGCCTTCCTTGTAGCCGCGGAAGGTGATGTCGCCGCCGTCGCCCGCCACGGCCGGGCGCACGCGGGTCTCGAGCAGGTCCTTGATCGTCACCACGGTGTCGTGGTCGGCGGCGTCGTAGAATTCCTCGGCGTCGTCGTCGGCCTGCGCGGAGCCTTCCGCCATCACCGGCGCGCCGGACTGGAAGTGCTCCATGATCGCGCCCAGAAGGGCCGGCTTGACCTGCGGCCACTCGTCGACGCCGTCGGCCTTGGTCACCGAGATGAAGTCGTGGCCGAAATACACGCCGGCGACGCCGGGCACGTCGAACAGGCGCTGCGCCAGGGGCGAGCGGGCGGCGCCGTCCGCGTCCTTGGCCTCGAAGGTGCCCTCCTGCAGCACCACCCGGCCGGGCAGGAACTTCAGGGTGGCGGGGTTCGGGGTCGCTTCGGTCTGGATGAACATGTCTGACAGGATCCTCGTCCGCTGCGCCGGTTCAAGGCCGGGCGGGAACGGCGCGTCTCGCGCCATCCTCCATGTGGACCGCGGACCGGATTTTCTCAACCGGCGCGGGCAATCGACGGGCCCCGCCGGCAATGGGCAATCGCCGCCGGCAATCGACGGGCGCGGCCGGCAATCGACAAGCGCGTGGGCTTGGTGTATCGCGGCGCCAACTCAAAACAGGATGCCGAAATCCTGACGCCCGCAAGCCCATCCGGGGCAGCGCGGCGCGACGGCCGGAGCTATTCATGAACATCATCCAGCAGCTCGAGCAGGAAGAAGTCGCTCGACTGAACAAGACCATCCCCGACTTCCAGCCCGGCGACACGGTGATCGTGAACGTCAAGGTCAAGGAAGGCGAGCGCACCCGCGTCCAGGCCTACGAGGGCGTGGTGATCGCGCGCTCCGGCGGCGGCCTCAACGAGAGCTTCACCGTCCGCAAGATCTCCTACGGCGAGGGCGTCGAGCGCCTGTTCCCGGTCCACGGCCCGCTGATCGATTCGATCAAGGTGGTGCGCCGCGGCAAGGTGCGCCGGGCCAAGCTGTACTACCTGCGCGATCGCCGCGGTAAGTCCGCCCGCATCGCCGAGCGCACCGACAAGAACAAGGGCAAGGCGAAGGCCGCGCCGGCCGCCGCCGAGTAGTCCGCGCCTCCCCGTACGGGGAGCGGACGCGACGAGAAAAGCCCGCCGCGATCCGATCGCGGCGGGCTTTTCGTTGCCGCTGTTGCGTGCCGGCCGAGGCGCTCAGGCGGTGCGCAGGGCCCGGCGCTTGCTCGAGGCGGTCACCTGCATCAGCCCGACCATCACCAGGATCGTGCCGACGTAGACGATGCCCTGGAGCGCGGTCGGGCGGTCGGTGTAGCCGACGAGCGCGTGCAGCACGCGGCCCGGCCAGCCGTTCTCCGGGATCAGGCCGGACGAGTTCCACAGGATCTGGTCGAGCCCGGTGACGATGCCGGCGTTCGACAGGAACTGCGCCGCCTGCGCCGCGAGGCCGGCGGCGAGGAAGATGATCAGCGCGCTCGTCACCGAGAACACGTAGCGGCTCGGGATCGCGGCGAGGCCGAAATAGCTGATGCCCGAGAGCAGGGCGCCCGCGCCGACGCCGGCGAGCGCCCCGGCCTGCAGGTCGGCCCCCGACGCCCCCGAGGCGACGAGGCCGTAGAGGAACAGCACCAGCTCCGCGCCCTCGCGCAGGATCGCCGCGCCGACGACCAGCGCCAGCGCCGCCGCGGTGCGCTGCCCGGAGCGGACGGCCTCGCCCGCCGCCCGCAGCTCGCCCGCGAGCTCGCGCCCGTGGGCCGCCATCCAGGTGTTGTGCCAGACCAGCATCAGCACGGCGACGATGAGCACGGCGGCGTTGAGCAGGTCCTGCCCCGCGCCCTCGAACGCGTCCGAGATCTTCTCGGCGAACAGCGCGACGAGGGCGGCGCCGGCCAGGCCCCCGACGATGCCGAGCGCGACCCAGCGGCCGCGCCCGGGAATGCCGCGAGTGGCCGCCAGCACGATCGAGATGATGAGGCCCGCCTCGATGACCTCGCGGAAGGCGATGACGAAGGCTCCGATCATGCGGATATCCCGGCTTTCGCGTTGATGGGGCGCTCGCGCGCTACCAGATCCAGAACAGAAGCGCCCAGTTCGCCACCGCGAGGCCCGCGGCGGCACCGATGCACAGGGTGGTGGCGACCCGGCGCGGGCCGCCGGCCGACAGGCCGGCGATCCGCCAGGCCAGCCAGAGGCTCCACAGGCTGGCCCCGCCGAGTAGGCCGGCGCGGACCTCGTCGACGAAGGGCAGGACGAAGCCCTCGCCGCGCAGGAAGGTGACCGTGAGCGCCGAGAGGCCGAGGAAGACGCCGCAGCCGGCGATCGGGATCAGCGCCTGCGTCAGGTGGTGGAAGCGGGCGGTGGACCACGGCCCGCCCGCACGGGTCGCGAGCGCGACCAGGCCGGTCAGCGCGAGCCCGATGCCGAGGCAGGCGGCGGCGATGTAGGCGAGCAGCATCGCGCCGTCGAGGAGGGTGAGCACGTCGTTGTGCTCGGGGTAGTTCGTCAGCACGAACCACGGCGCCGAGGTCTCCAGCGGCCAGGTGACGCCGCGCTCGATCAGCCAGGTGGCGAGCCACTGCTTGCCGTCGATGTACCAGGGGCTCGACGACCACTGGAACGCGCCGACGGCGAGGCCCATCATGCCGAACAGGATCAGCACGGTCTGGTCGAGGGAGGGCTCGTCGCCGGCCACGTGCACGATCTCGTGGTTGGGCGAACGGCGGGCCAGCCGCACGGCGCCGCGATAGCCGCTGCAGCGCCCGCACATGTGGCAGGCGCCCGAGCCGCGCATGGTCTTCACCGCCACGAGGGGCGCGCAGTTGAAGCCTTGCCCCGGCTTCGGCTTCGGCGAGGCGCTCCAGGCGGCGCCGTCGACCTGGAAGCTCACCGGCGCGAGCTTGGAGAGCACCACGAACACGCCGTTGACCGGGCAGAGGTAGCGGCACCACACCCGCTTGTTGCGCCCGTACACGGCGCCGACGAGGATCGCCGCCACGGTCGAGCCGCCGAGCACGGCGAGCACCGGCTTCGGGTAGCCGTAGACGCTGACCATCTGGCCGTAGACCGTGGTGCCGGCGAACGCCAGGAACGGCCACCCGCCCCAGGTGATCCAGCGCGGCACGGCGCGGCCGAGGCTCCACCGGCTGGCGAACTCGGTGAGCGTGCCTTCGGGGCACAGCACCCCGCACCAGGCGCGCCCGGCGATGACCATGCTGAGCAGCACGAACGGCCACCAGATGCCCCAGAACGCGAATTGCGCCGCCAGCGTCAGGTTCGACCAGAGATGGGCGCCGCGGTCGGGCAGCGGCAGGAAGGCGGGCACGGCCACGAGCACGACGTAGATGCCGACCACCGCCCACTGGATGGTGCGCAGCACGCCGCCGTGCCGGCGGAGCCAGTCGCCGAAGTCGGCGAGGCGTCCGTCGATCCAGGCCTCCCGGCCGGGGCTGAGGGTCGCGCCGGCCACCGGCTACTTCGCCACCGAGTCCTTGGCCACCAGCGTCGCCTTCGCCTCCGGATGGAAGTCGTCGAAGACGTCGTAGCTGCCAGGATCGAGGGTGCGGAAGATGATCGACGAGGTCGAGCCGGCGGCGAGCGCCTTTTCGCGCTTCAGCTCGAGGCTCTCGAACTCCACCGGCGAGGTTCCGGTGTTCGAGATCTCCAGCTTGAAGCGGGTCTTGGCCGGAACCTCGATGATCGCGGGCAGGATCACGCCGTCCTTCATCTCGACCTTGATCACCGGCATGTCGTCGGCGCGCGCGGCCCGAGGCGCCAGGAGAAGCGGCGCCAGGAGAAGCGGTGCGAGGGCGAGCAGCGCCCAGCGGGCGGGAAGACCGGTCGCGGCCCGCATCCTCAGTACGCGCCCTTCTTGCCGATGCCGGCGAAGGTGAAGTCCTGGGTGATGTCGAACGGTTTGAACCACTCGGCCACCCCGGTCTCCTTGTCGACGTGGCGGCCGAAATGGGCGTGCGGGCCGGGGGGCGCCACGGTGAGCTTGAGGCGGTAGCGGCCCGGCCCGAACAGCTTGACGTTGTCGCCGTAATGCGGGCCGTCGTTGGCGACCATGCCCATCAGCGGCCCCGAGACCTTCTGGTCGGTGGGCTTGTCGCCGTCGAGCTTCACCACCTCGAAGGTCACGGTCAGCGACGGCACGAAGTCGCCCTCGGCGAAGCCGTTGCGGTTGTCCTTGGCGGCGCGGATGTCGGCCTCGAGGTGCAGGTCGGACTGCGCCGCCGCGCGCATCATGTCGGGCGGGTCCATCTCGATCGGCTGCAGGTACACCGCCGCGACCTCGAGACCGTTCTGGGTCACGTGGGGCCCGACGGGGATCTCCTTGGCGACCGCGGAGGCGGTGAGGCCGGCCAGGCCGGCGAGCAGGGGGAGGGTGAGACGGAGCGCGCGCATGGGATGCATCGCATACCCGGCCGCGCCGAAATTGGAAGAGGCTTGTTCGTCACATGCTCAAATCATAATCGTTCCAAACTGGGAACTATACAGTCCAGGTTGGTGGAAATCAGCCGGTTTGAAAGATGAATCATAGATCTCGGAAGCTCGAACTCCGGCGGGTGCCTGCCCCGCCGGAGGTCTCGACTTAGAAATGCCCTGCGAGCAGCACGACGCCGGAGGCGACCACCGCGCCGCCGAGCATGGGAGCCATGACCGTACGGCGGGTGCCGGCCGCGATCGCCAGGCCGAGGCCGAGGCCGGCGGCGTGGAGCAGGGCGGTGCCGGCGAGGAACCCGAGGCTGTAGACGAGGCCGGAGGCGGTCTCGGGCATCTCCGCGCCGTGGGCATAGCCGTGGAACGCGGCAAAGCCGCCGACGAGGGCGCCGAGCGCGGCGACCGGAAGCCGGAGGCCGAACGCGGCCGCGAGGCCGAAGGCGACCACCGACAGGGCGATCCCGGTCTCGGCCACCGGCAGGCCGAGGCCGGAGACCTCGACGCCCGCCATGCCGAGCCCGGCGCCCGCCGCCATCAGCGCCAGGAAGGCCGCGGGCAGCGCCCACAGGGCCCGGCCGCCGCGCAGGGCCGCCAGCAGCCCGACCGCGACCATGGCGAGGACGTGGTCGGCTCCGCTCACCGGGTGCAGGAAGCCGTGGACGAGGCCCGCGGCCTCGCCGTGGCCGGGATGGGCGAGCGCGGCCTGCGGCAGCAGGACGAGGGCGGGAAGAGCGAGGGCGGCGAGACGCTTCATGGGGTGTCCTGACGGTCTGGTCGGGTCGATCATCGGATGGATAGGCGGCGGGCGCCAGGGGTCACCGACACCCTGGCAAAAATCACTCCATCGTCGGGGCGAGGGTCTTCACCCCCGGGACGTCCTCCCCGAGCCAGGCCGCGTTCTTGGCGGTGCCGTCGAAGGTCGCGCTGGTCTTGAACAGCTCGTACTTGCCTTCGAGCGCGTAGGGGCGGCTGCGCCCGAGCAGCTCGGCGACCGCCGCCTTGTCCATCGGCCGGAAGGTCTTCACCGCCTCGAACGCCTGGTCGAGGTCGCGCTGGCTCTGGATGCCGGTGATCAGCACCGAGACCGGCAGGTTGAGGCCGAAATGCAGGTACTCGATCGGCTTGATCGGCGCGTCGCTCTTCAGGATGACGCCGTCGCCGAAGGTCTTCATGCCGAGCGCGGCGATGCCGTTCTGCACGAGGTAGGGCAGGACGAGGTGGCCGAACGAGCGGAAATGCGCGTCCATGACGTTGAGCGGCATCTGCACCGAATCGAACTGGAACCCGCGCTCGTGGGCGACCTCCAGCATCTGCAGATGGATGCGCGGGTCCTTGTGCCCGGTGAAGCCGATGTAGCGCAGCTTGCCCGCCTTCTTCGCCTCGACGAAGGCCTCCATCGCGCCGCCCTCGGCGAAGACCCGGTCCGGGTCGTCGTAGCGCAGGATCTCGTGGTGCTGGACGAGGTCGATCCGGTCGGTGCGCAGGCGGTGCAGCGAGGCGTCGATCTGCTTCATCGCCTCCTCCTTGGTGCGCCCGTCCATCTTGGACATCAGGAACACCTTGTCGCGCCGGCTGCCCTCCTGCAGCGCCGCGCCCATGCGCAGCTCGGAGCGGCCCTCGTTGTAGTCCCAGCAATTGTCCATGAAGGTGATGCCGCGCTCGATCCCCTGGTGGATCAGCCGCGTCGCCTCGTCGTCCGTCACCGCGCTCTTGCCGAGGTGGAACCCGCCCATGCCGATGGCCGAGATCTTGTCGGAATGGCGTCCGAAGGCGCGATAGAGCATCTCGCCGCGGCGCTCACCCGGATCGGTGACGAGGGGGAGGCTCGCGGGATCGGACGGCCGGTTGCCGGGCAGGGCCGTCGGGTCGACGGCCGCGGTGGCGGTGCTGCCGCCGGCTGCGGCGAGGCCCGCGCCGACGACGGCGCTCTGAAGGAAGCTGCGGCGTTCCATGGGATTCTCCTGAGTTCGGGCGACGGATCGGTTCAGCCGGCCGCCCGGAGGCGTTCGGCGGTGTGGAGCAGGCGCAGGGCGGCGCAGGCCGCGCCGTAGCCGTTGTCGATGTTGACGACCGCGAGGCCGGGGGCGCAGCTCGCGAGCATCGCGTCGAGCGCCGTGCGGCCGCCCTCGGCGACGCCGTAGCCGACCGAGGTCGGCACGCCGATCACCGCGCCGGCGACGAGGCCGCCGAGCACGCTGGGCAGCGCCGCGTCCATGCCGGCGACGCAGATCACCACCGGGTGCGCGCGGATCTCGTCGAGGCGCCGGGTCAGCCGCCACAGGCCGGCGACGCCGACATCGGCGACGAGGGTCGCCGCGCAACCCTGGTAGGCCAGCGTCCGCAGCGCCTCGCGGGCGACCGGCACGTCGGAGGTGCCGGCCGCGACCACGGCGATGCGGGCCGGCCCCTCGAGCGGACGGGCAGCACCGAAGACGGCGGTGCGCGAGACCAGGCAGTAATCCAGCGCCGCGCGGTGGGCCGCCTGCAGGGCGGCGTGCTTGTCCGCGTCGAGGCGGGTCAGGAGGAAGCGCGCCTCCCGCTCGGCCGCGGCAGCGAGGATCGCGTCGATCTGCGCGGCGGACTTGCCGGCGCAGAACACCGCCTCCTCGAGGCCGATCCGGTCGGCGCGGGCGAAATCCAGGGTGAACTCGTCGGAAACGCTCATGCCCGGGCCCCGCCGCCGACGAGAAAGGCGCTGCCGGTGCGGTAGGGCTCGAAGCGGATCGCGTTCGCGGCGAGGCGTCCCGGTGCCTGCGCGGCGATCCAGCCTTCGAGCGCGTCCCGGCCGCCGGCATCGAGCGCCGCGAGGCTCGCCGGATCGAGCTCGACGACGATCCCCGCGGCGCGCACGCGGCAACGCACGGCGCGGCCCGGCTCCGCCCGGGTCGCCAGCGCGGCCCCGACGCGGCGCTCGACCGCGTGGATGAAGGCCAGCACCTCCGGCTCGATGCGGATGCCGGTCTCGACCCGGCTCGACAGGCAGGGGGCGGAGGGCAGCTCGGCCACCGCGCCGAGGCCGAGATCGCGGCTCAGCCGCCGCACCGCCGCCTTGTCGAGGCCGGCCTCGACGAAGGGGTGGCGGACGCCGTAGCCGGCCGCGGCGTCGAGGCCGGGCCGGTACTCGCCGAGGTCGTCGAGGTTGGCGCCCGAGGCCATCGGCCGGTCGGTGACGCCGCGGATCGCGCCGTAGAGATTGGTCTTGCAGAAGAAGCAGCGGTTCACTGGGTTGGCGCGATAGGCCGGATCGGAGAACTCGCCGGCCTCGATCACCCGCAGGCTCCAGCCGGCGCGCGCCGCCTCGGCGCGGACGCGGTCGGTGGCTTCCGCCGGCACGGCGGGGGAGGCGGCATGCACCATCAGCGCGGCGTCGGCGCCGAGCACGCGATGGGCGAGCGCCGCCAGCGTCAGGCTGTCGACACCGCCGCTCACCGCCACGGCGACGGACCCGATCTCGCGCAGGACGGCCTCGAGCCGGGTGGGAAGGGCGCTCACGACGTCGGCTCCGGCCTCTCGAGGGCGATCCGCTCGGCCTCGCGGCGCAGGGCGGCCCGGGCGGCGTGGCCGCCGAGCGACCGGGCGTCGTCGGCCTCGGCCTTGGCGGTGGGCCCGCCCGGCCGCTCCGCGAGCTTGACCCGCACGTCCCGGCCTTCGACCGCGACGGTCGCGGCCCGGCGGGGCAGGGCGCGGCCGGCGACGAGCGCGTGGCGCAGGCCGATCGTCGCGGTCTCGGAGAAGCACGCGGCGACCACGGCATCGAGGGCGTCGGCGCGGGCGAGCAGGCGGACATGCGCCATCATCCGGCCCTTCTTGCCGAAGACCGGCATCTGCACGACGTCGAGCACGTCGTCCCGCATCCGCAGGCGGTCGAGCCCCATGGCCAAGTCCTCGCCGGACTGGTCGTCGACCTCGAACTCGATCACCGCGATCGTGCGATGGTCCGAATGCGTCTCCGGCGCCGCCATCGGGGCCGCGTCATCGAAGGCGAGCACCCGCACGCAATTGCTCAGGCCGGGCAGGCGCCTGGTGCCGAAGCCGACGCCGGAGCGCCCGAGACGGCGCGGGCCGCTCGGCGCCGATCCGGCCCCGCCGCAGAGATGGCGCAGGATCGCGGCGCCGGTGGGCGTCACCCGCTCGCCCGGCACGCCGTCGTCGCGGGTCGGGAAGCCGTCGAGCAGCAGCGCGGTCGCCGGGGCCGGTACCGGCAGCAGGCCGTGCTGCGTGCGCACCATCCCGGAGCCGAGGGGGAGGGCGCCGACGCTCCATCGCGTGGCGCCGAGCGCGGCGACGAGGTGGGCGGCGGCGACGATGTCGGCGATCGAATCCCAGGCGCCGACCTCGTGGAACGCCACCTGCTCGACCGCGATGCCGTGCACGCGCGCCTCCGCCTCGGCGAGGTGGCCGAAGATCGCGAGCGCGTGCCCGCGCACCACCGCTTCGAGATCGGCGCGTTCGAGCGCGACGCGGATCTCGGACCACGGGCGGTGATCGTGACCGTGGTCGCCCGCGTGGGCGTGGGCGTGCGACGGGCCGTGCGCAGGATCGTGATCGTGGGGGCCGTGCGCGTGCCGGTCCGCGCCCTGCGGCGCGGGACCGGGCTCGCCGGGCCCGGAGACCAGGAAGCGGCTGCCCTGGAGCACGCCGTCGTTGTGCGGCAGCACGCGGCAGGCGACGCCCGCCCGGCTCGCCGCGCGGACGCTCGCCGACACGCCCTCGGCGTGCTCGGGAAAGGCGTCGAGGAGGGCGGCGACGAACATGTCGCCGGCCATGCCGCCGACCGCGTCGAGGTGGATCTGCATGCCTGTCCGATGGTGGAGCGGGCGAAAGGCCCGTCGGTTCGAACACCAGATCGGCCGGAAAGGTTTCGCGGCAAGGCCCCGCGGCCGAGCCCCGGCGAGGCGGATGGCCGCGCCGGCCGGCGGGTGCCGGGCCCGGCGCCGGCATGATAGCGGTCGGGCCGCAGCCGCAGGCTTTCGGACGATCGTGCCGGATGGTCGGGCCTTCCCAACGACAGGACCCTCATGACACGCCTCCCGCTTCTCGCCCTCGCCGGCCTCCTGTCGATCGGCGGCGCCCAGGCCGCCCCGGTCGTCGAGCGCCTGCGCGGCACGATCGAGGCGGTCGCGCCCGGCGCGATCACCCTGAAGACCATCGACGGCGTGTCGGAGACGATCGCGCTCGGCGACGACACCAAGTTCGTCTCGGTGGTCAAGGCCAGCCTCGACGACGTGAAGGAGGGCACCTTCATCGGCACCGCCACCAAGGGCGAGAGCCCGCGCACCGCGATCGAGGTCGTGCTGTTCCCCGAAGCCATGCGCGGCACCGGCGAGGGCCATTACGGCTGGGACGCGATCCCCGACACCACCGCCGGCGGCGCCCGGGTGAAGAGCGCCATGACCAATGGCACGGTCAAGGCCGACGCCCCGGCCCCCCGGGTGAAGAGCGCGATGACCAACGGCACCGTGTCGGCCAGCGCCGCCGGCGGCGGGGAGCGCACGCTGACCGTGACCTACAAGGACGGCGCGCAGACGGTGGTCGTGCCGCCCCAGGTGCCGGTGGTGACCTTCGAGCCGGCCGACCGGGCGGTCCTGAAGCCCGGCGCCAAGGCCTTCGTCACCGCGGCCCGCGACGGCAGCGCGTTGAGCGCCCGCCGGGTCGCCGTCGGCAAGGACGGGCTGACACCGCCGATGTAGGCGTCGCGCCCCGATCGCGCGGGCGGGCCGGGGATTCCGACCCGCCCGCCGCCCCGCCCGCGTTCGTCGTCACACGGACGTCATGGGGACGTGGGGAGAAGCGGCCCCGAGCCGCGTTCCAGCCGGCGCTTCAGGAGACGACGGCGATGCGTGCGATCCTCAACGGCGTCATCGTCGCCGGCCTGCTCGGCACCGCCGCCGCGGCGGCCGAGCGCCCCCGCAACGTGATCCTGTTCGTCCCCGACGGGATGCGCGCCGGGATGGTCACCCCGGAGACCGCGCCCGCCATGGCGGCGCTGCGCGACCAGGGCGTGAACCTCGCCAACAGCCATTCGCTGTTCCCGACCTTCACCACCGCCAACGGCTCGGCGATGGCGACCGGCCACCACCTCGGCGACACCGGCGACTTCTCGAACACGATCTACGTCGGCAAGCCGGTCGCGGCGCAGAACGGGACGGTGACGCCCTTCGTCGAGAACGATGCGGTGCTCGGCGAGATGAACGGCTTCTTCAACGGCGACTGGCTCAACGAGGAGACGGTGCTGCGGGCCGCCGCCAAGGCCGGGATCAGCACCGCGGCGATCGGCAAGCTCGGGCCGACCCTCAACTTCGACAACACCAGCCGCGACGGCGCCCCGACGATCATCGTCGACGACGACACCGGCTCGGCGCGCGGCATCCCCTTCAGCGCCGAGATGCGGGGCCTGCTGGCGGCCGGCGGCCTGCCGCTGGCCGCCCCCTCGCGCGGGGAGAACGGCAAGGCCGGCGACGCGACGACGCCGGGCACGCTGGTCGCCAACGTCGCGCAGCAGGCCTACTTCGTCGACGTCGCCACGAAGGTCGTGCTGCCGCTGTTCAAGGCCCGCGGAAAACCGTTCGTGCTGGTCTACTGGTCGCGCGACCCGGACGCCGTGCAGCACAACCACGGCGACAGCCTCGGCAAGCTCGTGCCCGGCATCAACGGGCCGACCTCGCTGGCCGGCATCCGCAACGCCGACGACAACCTCGCGGCGCTGCGCCGGGCGCTGGACGCGCTCGGGCTGGCCGACACCACCGACATCGTCGTCGCCGCCGACCACGGCTTCTCGACCATCTCGAAGGAGAGCGCGACGAGCCCGTCCGCGAAGACCGCGCTTCCCGGCGTGCCCGCGGGGCAGCTGCCGCCGGGCTTCCTCGCGCTCGACCTCGCGGCCGCCCTCGACCTGCCGCTGCACGAGCCCGATGCGAGCGCCGCCCCCGTCCTCGCCGGCCAGCGGCCGAAGCTCGGCAACGCGCTGCTCGGCCCCGACCCGAAGGCGCCGGACCTCGTCGTCGCGGTCAACGGCGGCTCGGACCTCGTCTACCTGCCGAAGGGCGACAGGGCGCTCGCCGCGCGCACGATCGCGGCGCTCCTGGCGCAGGACTACGTCAGCGGCCTCTTCGTCGACGACGCGCTCGGGCGCTTCCCCGGCACGCTGCCGCTCTCGGCGGTGAACCTGAAGGGCGAGGCCGCGACGCCGACGCCGGCGATCGTCGTCAACTTCCGCTCGTACAGCACCGGCTGCGCCAACCCGGAGACCTGCGTCGTCGAGGTCGCCGACACGGCGCTGCAGCAGGGCCAGGGCATGCACGGCAGCTTCAGCCGGGCCGACACCCACAACTTCATGGCCGCGATCGGCCCGAGCTTCAAGGCCGGCTTCGTCGACCCGCTGCCGGTGAGCAACGCCGATGTCGGGCAGACGCTCGCCGCCCTGCTCAAGCTCGAGATCCCCGCCAAGGGCCGCCTGATCGGCCGCCCGATGCGGGAGGCGATGCGGGAGGCGCCGGTGCCGCAGGCGCAGGCCGGCACGCTCCGCTCGGAACCGTCGCCGGCGGGCCTGACCACGGTGCTGCGCTTCCAGCAGGTCGGGGACCAGCGCTACTTCGATGCGGCCGGGTTCCCGGGGCGGACGTTCGGGCTGGAGTGAGGCCGCCGGCCGAGGCGCCCGACGCCGGGCGTTTGCCATCACGACGGATTCGCGGCCGGCCGGACCGGCATCGAGTCGCCTCGCGGCGGCGCGGGCGCTACCGTGGGTTCGCCGAGACCGGGCCGTGCGGCCCGGTCCCAGGAACAGGAGTCGTCCGATGAGCACCGTCCGCATCCTGCCCGTGATCCTGTGCGGCGGCTCGGGCACGCGGCTGTGGCCGGTATCGCGCGAGAGCATGCCGAAGCAGTTCGCGCGGCTGGTGGACGCGTCGGAATCGACGTTCCAGGCCACCGCGCGGCGGGTGGGCGACGCGGCGGTCTTCGCCCGGCCGGCGGTGATCGCGGCAGCCGAGTCGCGCTTCATCGTCGCCGAGCAGCTGGCCCAGGCCGGGATGTCCGCCGACATCATCCTGGAGCCGGAGGGGCGCGACTCGGCCGCCGCCGTGGCGGTGGCGGCCTTGCACGCGGCCAAGGCAGACCCGGAGGCGGTGGTGCTGATCATGGCCGCCGACCACGTGATCGG
>NZ_JAKSYQ010000270.1:0-344 GCF_022829665.1 Methylobacterium sp. E-041
CTGCCGCAGGACGCCGCCGGCAACGCGGTGCGCGGCCGGGTCGAGCTCCTGGGCACGCGCAACAGCCTGGTGCACAGCGAGGGCGAGGGGCTGACCACGGTGGTCGGCCTCGACGACGTGGTGGTGGTGGCGACCCCCGACGCGGTGCTGGTCGCCTCGAAGGCCCAGTCGGGCCGGGTCAAGGAGCTGGTCGGGGTGCTGCGGGCCCGGGCTCATCCGGAGGCCGACGCGCACCGGCGGATGTACCGGCCCTGGGGCTGGTACCAGCGCGTCGACATCGGCGAGCGCTTCCAGGTCAAGCGCATCATGGTGACGCCGGGCGGGCGCCTGTCGCTGCAGAAGCA
>NZ_JAKSYQ010000271.1:0-1932 GCF_022829665.1 Methylobacterium sp. E-041
AACTGCTGCCGCCGCCTTACCAAGGACTGGGAATGCCAAAGCCGAAAGGCCTTGGCATTCCTCGACTGGGTCTCCGTGCGTCCCTTGATCCGTAAGCTCTGCCAAAATGCAAATGATTCCGGATAGACTTTGAGACCTGCATCCCTAGCGAATTCTATTTACGCCGCGAAAATGCGTCTAACAAGACGTACTTTAAAAATCCCCCGCCCCATGAAAGATGTATTATAGGAAGTACCGACAACACGTGCAGGTAGCACAGTGACCGCTCCCTGTATAATGCAAATAAAGCAGATAATATTAATGAGGTTGAATATACCAAGAAAGGAGCTAGAAATATTGGGTTTAAAATTGCAAGAGGAATTAGAAAAATAAGGTATAAAACAAAAAATATAGGTAAGGATTGACGAATTCTCAGCATTTGTCGATTTTTCTGTGAATTCTGCGCACGTCCTTGGCCATATCTAAAATATTGCTTTGATAATGCAGCCGGATTGGACCTGGGGAAATACCTTACAACAATATCTGAGCAAAACCAAATTTTCCCTCCACTTTTTGTCAGTCTATGATCAAACTCTGCGTCTTCGTTCGCTGAAAAACTATCGTCGTATCCGCCTAATGCCAAAAAGCTACTTTTCTTTATTGCAGCATGGTGCCCATGGTCTACATATTTAGATTTATTTCCCATGCGATGGGCAGCCCCACCAGTTCCAAGGGCATTGTTTGACACAAAAGCAACCGCACGCTGAAAACATGAATTCCCAACAGTAAATAATCTTACTACAATACTTTCTGCATCGCGAGATTTTATTTCGTTAAGCAGGTGAAATAAGTAGTGCGAATCGTAATCAGCATGAGCATCCATGCGAATAATAACTTCAGACAATGGATTTGATTGAAGGACAGCTAAGTTTATACCAGAAGCTTGAATTTTTTGTGGATTATTAATTAGTTTTATATTTTCGTCTATCAAACAAAAGCGCTCAACGATATCGCGCGTTTTATCCGAACTACCTCCATCAACAACAATTACTTCTAAGATTGATTCTGGTTTGTTTTGTAATATGTTATTTAAAACAAATTCAATGTGCTTTTCTTCGTTTAGTACCGGAATAACTACGCTAGCAGTTGGCAACTGTTTCGAAGATTCGATACCGTTAGTTTTTACGAAACTCATACGATCCTACCTATGTTTCTTGGTTTTACTAAAAAACCATATCGTCATTTTAAGAAAAAACTAGGTTGGTATCATGGATAAATTATGCCTTATTCCGAGCAATATTATAAACTTAAACTGTCTGTTTAATCGAGCTTTATACTACGGCCATTGCTCACAGGAAAGCATTTTTTACACCAATCTATAGATATAATCCGAAAGCGTGATACACCTTTTGTAATCCATGCTTCGTTAGGCTTAATGCGCCTTTCCAAATGAATGCCGTTCTTAATCTGCCAATCTAAATTTGTAAATAGGATTGCAATTTTTAATATCAGTTAAATCATTTAGGTTTAAGATTTAATGTTAAACAATTTTTGCTATCGCCGTTTAAGATAGGAGGATACTAGTGATTCATAACGGCTACACCAAAGCTTTAAAGATCTTTAATATCATTTTCACGTGATTTCACTGTACTGCGCAGCTGAACCCTATTCGAAGGGGCAGCCGCGGGGCTTCTCTCGAACGGGAACTTGCCTTCGTTCACGGATCGTTAGCCATCCCTGATCAGCTTGCCGCCTCCGCCTTGGAGCAGGCTGATGATCCTGTCCTGTTCAACCCCCATTGAAGTGGTCCGTCCTTTGGTATGGCTTTTGAGCCTGTGGAGTTGACCCCGTTTGTGGTCCACGGCCTATGCAAGTTTTCGGGCTGTGACAGCTTGGTTGGCGAAGGCTCGGGGCGTCAAGCCGCCCAGGGCCGTATGGGGGCGATCTTCGTTG
>NZ_JAKSYQ010000277.1:0-33840 GCF_022829665.1 Methylobacterium sp. E-041
CGGCACGGTGAGCCGCGTCTCGGCCGACGTCTCGACCGATCCCAAGACCGGACAGAGCTACTACACCGCCCGCATCCGCGTGCCCGAGACCCAGCGCGAGCGCCTGGGCGAGGTCCAGCTCGTGCCCGGCATGCCGGTCGAGGCCTTCCTCCAGATCGGCGAGCGCTCCGTGATGAGCTACCTGATGAAGCCGCTCGCCGACCAGGTCGCCAAAGCCTGGCGCGAGAAGTAGGCACGCGGGCACGGCCCTGCGCGATGCTTCGCTGCGGTGCCTTGCCTCGTGCGGCCGAATCCTGATATGGGGCCCGCTCTTTCCGCGATGCGTCCGCCGCCATCGCCGTGCGCCCGCGAGGGCGTGCGATCCCGACACCCTTTCGATGGACGGCCGGTCCGACCCGCGCCGCGTGCAAGACCGATGAAGATTCGCAACTCCCTCAAGTCGCTCCGTGGCCGCCACCGCGACAACCAGCTCGTGCGCCGCAAGGGCCGGGTCTACGTCATCAACAAGACCCAGAAGCGCTTCAAGGCCCGCCAGGGCTGAGGCGTCGCGGCATCCGTCCCCGACGGATGCCCGACCGGGCGGCGCGACCGCCCCCGCCGCGCGGCATCCCGTGCGTTGACGCCGGCGGGCGGGGGGACCAAGCTCCCCGCATGGCGCCCATCGCTCGACCGCTCCTGTTCGTCCTGCTCGCGACCGTCTCGACGGCCGCCGCCGCGGCGCCGCCCGGCAATCCGGACCGCCATCCGCCGGCCGCCGCCGAGCCGAAGGCGCAGGACCGCAAGCTCGCCGCCAGCCTGAACGAGCTGTACGAGCGTCTCCGCAACGCCGAGGACGACGCCGAGGCGAAGGGCGTCGCGACCCTGATCGAGCGCCGTCTCGACCGGTCCGGCAGCGCCACCGTGGACCTCCTCACCGATCGCGCCCGCCAGGCGATGACCACACAGGACTTCGCCCTGGCCGCCGAGCTGATGGACCGCGCCACCGCGATCGAGCCGGCCTGGTCCGAGGGCTGGAACCGGCGCGCGACGGTGTTCTGGCTCCTGACCGACAGGGAATCGGCGATCGCCGACCTGCAGCGTGCGCTGGTGCTGGAGCCGCGCCACTTCGAGGCCTGGGCGGCCCTCGGCCGGATCTACCTGTCGATGGACGACAAGGCGCGGGCGATGAACGCCTATCGCCGGGCGATCGCCATCTACCCGCGCATGCCGAAGCTCAAGGACGCGATGGAGCGTCTGTCACCCGAGGTCGACGGTCGCGACCTGTGAAGGCCGTGATCCTCGCGCTCGCGAGCCTGCTCGGCCTCGTCGCGGCCCTGATCGGCGCCGTCCTCGGCGCGGGCGCGGTGGCGACGCTGATCATCACCGCCCGGGTCTCGGCGCAGCATCCCCCGGAAGGGCCGTTCGTCGATGTCGCCGGCGGCCGCCTCGCGACGATCCAGGCCGGCCCCGAGACCGGGGCCCGCGCCACGGTCGTGCTGCTGCACGGGGCCTCGGCCAACGCCTCCGACCCGATGGAGGGCGTCGGGCGGGCGCTCGCCGCGCAGGGTTTTCGCGTCGTCGCCTTCGACCGGCCGGGCTTCGGCTGGAGCGACCGGCTCTCGGGCGGGGACGCCGCCGCCCCCGCGGTCCAGGGGGCGGCCATCGCCGAGGCGCTGGAGCGCATGAACGTCGGCCCGGCGATCGTGCTCGGCCATTCCTGGGCGGGCGCCCTGGCGCTGAGCCTCGCCCTCGACCATCCCGAGCGCGTCTCCGGGCTGGTGCTGGTCGCGCCGGTGGCGCTGCCGTTCCGCGAGGCGCGGACCCCGGCCTGGTACTGGCGCCTCGCGCTCCAGCCGCCGGTGGCATGGCTGCTGAGCCGGACGCTCGGCCCGCCCATCGGCCTGCGCTTCCTCGAGACGGCGGCGCGCAACGTGTTCCAGCCGCAGCCGGTGGCGGAGGGCTACGTCGACCGCAGCCGGGCCGCCCTGGTCCTGCGCCCGGCCACCCTGCTCGCCAGCGTGCAGGACCTGGTCGCGCTCCCCGCAGCCCTCGCTGCGCAGGCGCCGCGCTACAAATCGCTGCGCGTGCCGACGACGATCGTCACCGGCGATGCCGACGGCGCCGTCGGCAACACGAGTCAGGCCGAACCCCTGAGCCGCACGATCCCGGGGGCCGACCTCGTCGAGCTGCCGGGGATCGGCCACATGGTGCCGTGGGTGTCGACGCAGGCGCTGGTCGACGCGGTGTCGAAGATGGCCGAGCGGGTCGCCGCGCCGGAGGCCGCCCCGGTCGCGCCCTGAGGCGTCGCGTGGACCGGTCGGCGGTCGGATCGGCCGTCAGCGCGACGCGGAAGGCCAGACGACGGCTCGGGCCACGACGACGTGGATGCCGTTGAAGGTCGCCGCCGACGATCCCTACGGGACTTGGCCGAGGGCGAGGGCGTCCGACACGCGACGACGGAACGCCGCGTCGTCCTTGCCGGTCGGCAGGCGATAGGCCGGGAGGCCGTCGGGTGGCTGCGACGTCATCGGGAAGCCTCGCTACGATCGCCGCCGGGGCGAGCGGCGGCGCTCCGTCCCGCCGAAGAACGGGACGGAGCGGCCGATCACGCCTTCGCGGCGTGCTCGCGGGTGATGAAGGCGATGCGCACGAGGTTCGTCGCGCCCGGCGTCCCGAAGGGGACGCCGGCGACCACGATGACGCGGTCGCCGACCTCGGCGAAGCGCTCGCGCACCGCGAACTTCGCGGCCCGGAAGGCCATGTCGTCCACGTCGCTGGCATCGTTGGTGACGATCGGGTGCGTGCCCCAGGCGATCGCCAAGCGGCGCGCGGTCTCGCGCTTGGGCGTCAGCGCGATCACCGTGGCGTTCGGGCGCTCGCGCGAGAGCCGGAGCGCCGTCGAGCCCGAATGGGTCCAGGCCATGATCGCCTCGAGGTCGAGCGCGTCGACCATCTGGTGGGCGGCCGCCGCGATGGCGTCGGCGGCGGTGTGGTCCGGCGTCGAGTTCTGCGCGCGGATGATCGACCAGTACAGGGCGTCGCGCTCGACCTCCTCGGCGATGCGGCTCATCATGCCGATCGCCTCGAGCGGGAAGGCGCCCGACGCGCTCTCGGCCGAGAGCATCACCGCATCCGCGCCCTCGTAGACCGCGGTCGCCACGTCGGACACCTCGGCGCGGGTCGGCACGGGGGCGGTGATCATCGATTCGAGCATCTGCGTCGCGACGACGACGGGCTTGCCCATCCGCCGGGCGCCGCGGGTGATGCGCTTCTGCACGCCGGGCACCTGCTCCAGCGGCATCTCCACGCCGAGGTCGCCGCGGGCCACCATCACGCCGTCGGAGATCTCCATGATCTCGTCGAGCCGGGTCAGCGCCTGCGGCTTCTCGATCTTGGCCATCACCAGGGCGCGGCCGGCGCAGACCTTCTTCACCTCGGCCACGTCCTCGGGGCGCTGCACGAAGGACACCGCGATCCAGTCGGCGCCGACGTTGAGGCCGGCCTCGAGGTCCGAGCGGTCCTTGTCGGTCATCGCAGGCAGCGGGATCACCGTGTGGGGCAGGGAGACGCCCTTGCGGTTCGAGATGCGGCCGCCGACCTCGACGCGGGTCACGGCGCGCGTCTCGCTCGCCTCGGTGACGGTGAGGCGCAGCTTGCCGTCGTCGATGATGACGGAGTGGCCCGGCTCCAGGGCGGAGAGGATCTCCGGATGGGGCAGGTAGCAGCGGTGGACGTCGCCCGGCGTCGGGTCGCCGTCGAGGACGAAGCTCGCGCCGTTCTCGATCATCGCGAACCCCTCGGCGAAGGCGCCGAGCCGGAGCTTCGGGCCCTGGAGGTCGACCAGGATGCCGATCGGGCGCTTGAACTCGCGCTCGACCGCGCGGATCGCCTCGACCTTCTCGGGCAGCTTCTCGCGCGGCAGGTGGCTCATGTTGAGCCGGAACACGTCCACGCCGGCGCGGAAGAGTTTCGCGATCATCTCCGGCGAGTCGGAAGCCGGACCGAGGGTGGCGACGATCTTCGTGCGGCGTGAACGTTTCATCGGGCCTCCTGGGGCACATCGCTGCCGCCGCGTGCCCCTTGGCGGAACATCATGAAGTCGTGACGACGGGCATGCGGCCAGAAGCACCGGTCATGCTGCCCCGTCAAGGCGGGGCGGGGGGATCAGGGCTGCGGTGCGGCCGGCTGGTTGGGGTCGGAGAGCTGGATCGTCCAGCTCTTCTGCTCGCCGGTGTCGACCTCGAAGAAGCCGTTGCGGTCGTAGCCGCGGGCGAGGCAGTCCTCGACGCCGCGGATGGTGAACTCGCTGTCGCGGGTGCACATCAGCGAGCGCCCGCTCCACTCGCCGCCGCGCGTGTAGTCGACGGCGAAGACGTAGTAGAACCGTGCGGCCAGGGCGCCCTTGAGCAGGGTCTCGCACGCCTTCGGCGTCAGGTCCCACCAGCCCTCCGTGACCCAGCCCTGCGGGTCGCGGTAGCCCAACGCGATGCCGACCTTGCTCGAGGTGAGGTTGCACAGGCGCAGGTCCGCGCGGGCCGGCGAGGCGCCGAGCAGCGCGAGCCCGAGCGCCGCGCCGATCACGAGAAGCCGCAACGCAAACTCCCAAAAAAGTCAGCCGACGAGGATGATGCGGCAGTCGTTGACATTGGTCTTCGTCGGGCCGGGCTGAACCAGGTCGCCGATCTCGGCGAAGAACCGGGTGGAATCGTTGTCGGCCAGCATCGCGGCCGGATCGAGGCCCGCGGCGCGGGCGCGAGCCAGCGTGGTCGGGTCGACGAGGCCGCCGGCCGGGTCCGTCGCCTCGCCGCGGCCGCCGTCGGTGCCGTCGGTGTCGGCTGCGATGCCGGCGATCCCGGTCTCGCCGTCGAGCGCAATGGCGAGCGCCAGCGCGTATTCCTGGTTCGGCCCGCCATGGCCCTCGCCGCGGATCGTCACGGTGAGCTCGCCGCCGGAGATCAGCGCGACCTTGCGGCCCGAGGCCTTGATCTCGCGGGCGATGCGGGCGTGCTCGGCCGCGACCTCGCGGGCCTCGCCCTCGAGGTCGGCGCCGAGCATCACCGGCTCGTAGCCGGCGGCCTTGGCGGCGGCGGCCGCCGCCTCCAGCGCGTCGATCGGCCGGGCGACGATGCGGTACTCGGCCCGCGCGAAGGCCGGGTCGCCGGCTTTCGGGGTCTCGTTCAGCGGGTCGTTCAGCAGGCGGATCGCGGTCTCGGGCAGCGGGATCCCGCGGCGCTCGCAGATCGCGCGGGCGTCGGCGAGCGTCGACGGATCGGGCACGGTCGGGCCGGAGGCGATCACCGCGGGATCGTCGAACGGCACGTCGGAGATCGCCAGCGTCAGGATCGAGCGGGCGTTGCGCGCGGCCACCGCGAGGCGGCCGCCCTTGATGCGCGAGAGGTGCTTGCGCACGGTGTTGATCTCGCCGATCGGCGCGCCCGAGCGCAGCATCGCGCGGGTGATCGCCTGCTTCTCGGGCAGCGTCAGGTCGCCGGCCGGCGCGATCCAGTTGGCCGAGCCGCCGCCCGAGAGCAGAACCAGCACCTCGTCGTCGGGGCCGGCGGCGGTGGCGAGCGCCAGCGCCTCCCGGGTCGCGGCGATGCCGGCCTCGTCCGGTACGGGATGGCCGGCCTCGACCATGCGGATGCCGGGCGCGTCCTGCCCGTAGCCGTGGCGGGCGACGGCCAGGCCGACGATGCGGTCGTCGCCGAGCCCGTGCTGCTCGCGGTAGAACCGGCTGGCGACCGCCGCCATACTTCCCCCCGCCTTGCCGGCGCCGAGGATGATCAGCCGGCCCGGGGTCGGCGGCGGCAGGTGCGCCGGCAGGCAGGTATCGGGGTGGGCGGCCTCGATCGCCGCGGCGAGGAAGCCGTCGAGCAGGGTCCGAAGGGCGCGCGTGGCGGGGTCGATCTCAGGCGTCATCGGTCAGGGTCTCGCGCGTCGTTTCCTCGTTCGTGCGGTCCTCGCCTTCGCGACCCGCGGGTGCGGGCAGGGGCGACGGGCTCTTTGGGCGACGGGCCTGTTTCTTGCCGTGGCCGTTTCTTGCCGTGAGCGCACGATCCTTGATACGTGCTCTGCCCGAGCCTTGCCGTGACGGCAAGACCTCCCAGCCTCCGCGAACCGAACCGGACCCGTGCCCCTGTCCCACAGCCTCGCGCGACACCCGCCCCACCCGGTCGAGACGATCCCGGGCGATCCCGCCTGCGGGCTGATCCTGGCCTGCGACCACGCCTCGAACCACGTGCCCGACGACATCGAGCTCGGGCTGCCCGAGGGCGAGTTCCGGCGCCACATCGCCTACGACATCGGGGCGGCGGGCGTGACCCGGCGGCTCGCGGCGCTGCTCGGCGCGCCGGCGATCCTCACCGACTTCTCGCGGCTGATCATCGACCCGAACCGCGGCCGGGCCGACCCGACGCTGGTGATGCGGCTCTCGGACGGGGCGGTGGTGCCCGGCAACGCGCGGATCGACGAGGCCGGCAAGCAGGCGCGCATCGCCCGCTTCTACGATCCGTTCGACCGGGCGATCGATGCCGCGGTGGCGGCGGCCGACGCCGCGGCCGGCCCGCCGATGCTCCTGACGATGCACAGCTTCACCCCGTTCTGGCGCGGCGTCCCCCGGCCCTGGGAGGTCGGCATCCTCTACGACCGGGACGAGCGCCTCAGCGCGCCCTTGATCGCGGGCCTGCGCGCCGACCCCGCCGGGCTGACGGTGGGCGACAACGAGCCCTACGGCGGCGGCCTGCCCGGCGACACGATCGACCGGCACGCCACCGCGCGGGGGCTGGCCAATGCGCTGGTCGAGATCCGCCAGGACCTGATCGCCGCCGAGGCCGGGCAGGGCGAATGGGCCGCGCGCTTCGCCGGGCTTCTCCGCCCGCTGATGAAGGGTCGCGCTTGACGCGGGCACGCTTGACTCGGGCGCGGCCCGCGCCGACCTCCAGCGGATCATTTACGAACAGCGCGAGAGGCCGATGACCGAGATCGATCCGAAGACGCAGACCGAGCTCGAGGCGGCGGTCTACCGGCGCCTGGTGGCGCATCTCCAGGCGCGCACCGACGTCCAGAACATCGACATGATGAACCTCGCCGGCTTCTGCCGGAACTGCCTGTCGAACTGGATGAAGGACGCGGCCGACGCCGAAGGGCTCGGCCTGACCAAGGACGAGGCCCGCGAGCGGGTCTACGGGATGCCGTTCTCCGAATGGAAGGCGAAGTACCAGACCGAGGCCAGCCCCGAGCAGCAGGCCGCCTTCGCCAAATCCGCGGCGGAGCCGCACTGAACGTCCGCGACGGAGCCGTACCGAACGGCCGCGGCGACGCGTTCCACGGCGGGGCTGCGCGGGTCGCTCCGGCTAAGCTCCCGGTAAGTTTACTCCCCTACGAACCGGGCAGGACAGGAGAGAACCATGAACGCGCATGCCATGCCGACCCCCGGCGACGTGTCATCATCCGAGGGCGTGGCCGCCGACGAGCTTCGCGCGTTCATCGAGCGCATCGAGCGCCTCGAGGAGGAGAAGAGCGGCATCGCCGGCGACATCAAGGAAGTGATGGCCGAGCTGAAGGGCCGCGGCTTCGACGTGAAGGCGGTCCGCACCATCCTGCGCATGCGCAAGAAGGACCACAGCGAGCGCCAGGAGGAGGAGGCGATCCTCGAGCTCTACATGCAGGCGCTCGGCATGGTCTGACGGCTCGCGACGGCATGCTCGACCACTGTCGAGCATGCCGCAACGTCCGAGGCGACCTTCAGCCCACCTGGGCCAGGGCCTGCGCGATGTCCGCGATCAGATCCTCGACGTTCTCCAGGCCGATCGACAGGCGGACGGTGTCGGGGCCGACGCAGGCCGCCTCCTTCTCGTCCTTCGGCAACTGGCGGTGCGTCGTCGTCGCGGGATGGATCGCCAGCGACTTGATCTCGCCGATGTTCACGAGGTGCGAGATCAGCTCCAGGCTGGTGATGAACGTCAGCGCGGCCGGCTCGCCGCCCTTCAGGGCGAAGGTGAAGATCGAGCCCGGCCCCTGCGGCACGTAGCGCTGCGCCAGCGCCTCGCCGGGCTGGCCGGGCAGGCCCGGATAGCTCACCCAGGCGACGGCCGGATGGTCCTTGAGGTAGGCGGCGACCGTGCGCGCGTTGGCGCAGTGGCGCGCCATCCTGAGCGGCAGGGTCTCGATGCCGGTCAGCGTCAGGAACGCGTTCATCGGCGAGAGGCCGGGGCCGAGGTCGCGCAGGCCGAACAGGCGGCAGGCCACGGCGAACGGGTTGTCGGGGAAGCGCTCGGTGATGACGAGGCCGTCGTAGTCGGGCCATGCGCCGGTGATCAGGTTGTAGTGGTCGGTCCTCGTCCAGTCGAACCGGCCGGCGTCGCAGATCACGCCGCCGATGGTCTGGCCGGAGCCGCCGAGGAACTTCGAGGTCGAATGCACGACGATGTCGGCGCCGTGCTCGATCGGTCGGATCAGGGCGGGCGAGGCGAGGGTGTTGTCGACGACGAACGGCAGACCGTGGCGCCGGGCCACCTCGGCGATGCCGGCGATGTCCATCACCGTGGCGCACGGGTTGACGATCGACTCGCAGATGATCGCCCGGGTCTCCGGCGTGATCGCCGCCTCAAAATCGGCCGGCGTCAGGCCCTTGGCGAAGAGCGGCTTCAGGTCGTAGCGCCCGTCGAGCCGCCGCATCAGGCCGAGCGAGCCACCGAACAGGCGCGGCGAGGCGACGTAGGCGTCGCCGCTCTTCATCAGCGTCAGCATCACCAGCAGCAGCGCCGACTGCCCCGAGGACACGGCGATGGCAGCCTTCGCGCCCTCGAGCGCGGCCACGCGCCGCTCAAGGGCGGCGACGGTGGGGTTCGAGCCGCGCGAGTACGAGAACCCGGTGCGGCGCATGTTGAAGATGTCGGCGGCCTGCTCGGTGGAATCGAACACGAAGCCGTTGGTGAAGTAGATCGGCTGCGCCCGCGCGCCGGTGGCCGGGTCGGGGCTGGCACCGGCATGGATCGCCTGGGTGGCGAATCGGGGCGTCTTCGGCGTGTCTGTCATCGAACTCGGTCCTCGGGACCATGCCCTATCACGGCGGACCGGGGGAGGGGCAACCGCGGGCAGGGCCCGTCGGGCCTGCGGGCGTGGGCTCAGGCCGCGCGGTGGATGAAGGAGCGCAGCGTCCGGACCAGGGTGTTGGGCTCGTAGGGCTTCGGGATGAAGCGGGCGCCGTCGGGCATGTCGTAGGGGCCGGGCGTGCCCATGCCGGACACGACGAGGACCGGGATCGCCGGCCAGCGGTCGGCCACGAGGCGGGCCAGCGCGAAACCGTCCATCGAGCCTTGCGGCATGTCGACATCGGTCATCAGAACTTGAACGTCGTCGCGATTCTCAAGAACCTTCAGCGCCTTGTCCGCATGGCTCGCTTCGAGAACCGTGAAACCCGCATCGGCGAGGGTGTCGGCGGCTTCCATCAGAAGAAGGCCGTCGTCTTCCACCAGGAGAACGACGGGTTGATCTGTCGGGCTGTCGGTCATCAGGCCTGCGGACACTGTGTTTGAACACCAGCACCGGGGCCTATTCCCCGGTGTCCGCCTCGTCAAGGCGCGCGCTCACGCCGGCCTCGGCCCCCACAGGATGAGGCCGGCGCCGGCGAGACAGATCATCGCGCCGGAGAGGTCCCAGCGGTCGGGCGGGCGATCCTCCACGAGCCAGAGCCAGGCGAGCGAGAGCGCGATGTAGATGCCGCCGTAGGCGGCGTAGGCGCGCCCGGCGGCCTCCGCCTCGACCCGGGTAAGCAGCAGCGCGAACCCGGCAAGCGCGAGGGCGCCGGGCAGGAGCCAGAGCGGCGAGTGCCCGAGCCTGAGCCAGGCCCAGGCGGCAAAGCAGCCGGCGATCTCGCAGAGGCCGGCCGCGACGTAGACGAGGAGCGTGGACACCCGCGACCTCTCTCACGCCCGGCGGCGATCGCCAATGGGCGGCGCCCGTCTGGGCGTCGCGCCGGATCCCCGGCGGGGGTGCCTCAGGCGGCGACGACCGAGGCGAGCGGCGCCTCCAGGGTCAGCACCGCCCCGGTCGGCGGAAACCGGAGCGCGACCGCGCCGCCGAAATCGTGGCTCAGGCACCGGGCGATCAGGCGCGTGCCGAACCCCGTCCGCGTCGGCGGCGCGACCGGCGGACCGCCGATCTCCTCCCAGCGGAAGCGGAGGCGCGCATCCGGCTCCGTCTCGTCGATCGCCCAGGAGATCGCCACCCGGCCGGCGCCGGTCGAGAGCGCGCCGTACTTGGCGGCGTTGGTGGCGAGCTCGTGCAGCATCAGCGCCAGGGTCAGGCCGTGGCCTGCGGCGAGCGTCAGGTCGGGACCGCTCACCGTGAAGCGGCCGGGCACCCCGTCGCCGTGCAGCGCCACCGCGCCGGCGACGAGGCCCGACAGCGAGGCGCTCGACCACGCGCCCTGAACCAGCACGTCGTGGGCCTGGGCCAGCGCCACGAGGCGGGCATCCAGCGCCCGGCCGGCCTCCTCCAGCGAGGGGGCGTTGCGCAGGGTCTGCGTCGCCACCGCCTGGACCAGGGCGAGGGTGTTCTTCACCCGGTGCGCAAGCTCCTGCATGAGCAGGGTCTGGCGCGCCTCGTTGCGCTTGAGGTCGGTGATGTCGCGCGACACCGCGAGGATGCGTTCGGGGCGGCCGTCGGCGCCGTCGATCGGCGTCACCGCGATGTCCCACCAGGTCGGCGCGGCGCCCGCGTTCAGCACCGCCTGGAACCGGCACGGCCGCCCGGCCCGCGCCGCATCGAGGGCGTCGCGGATGCCGGCACGGCTGTCGGGGGCGGACCAGAAGTCGATCCAGGCCCGGCCGACGAGCCCGGCGAACGTCTCGACGCCCAGGACCGCGGGCCCGTTCTCGCTCACGGTGATCAGGCGGCCGTCGAGGTCCAGCACCTTCACGAAGTCGGTGGTGGTCCAGAGGATGCGCCGGTTGAACTCCTCGCTGGCCCGGAGCTGCGCGTTCAGCTCCTCGGCGCCGGCGAGGCGGGCGGCACCGCGCGCCAGGTCGCGCCGGCAATGCTCCACGGTGCTCTCGGCCTCGGCGCGCATCCGCACCGCCTCGGCGACGATCCGACGTGCCTCGATGCGGCTGGCGCCGCGTTCCGAGACGACGATCCGGCCGAGGCGCGCATTGCGTTCGGCTTCCGCGTCGGCCTGCCGGCTCGCCTCGCTCAGCAACGCCCGGAGATGGTGGTTCTCCGCCTCGAGGGCGGAGAGCCGCCGGTCGGCGACCGTGGCCTGAAAGGCGGAAATCTTGCAACTCGCGCCCGTGTCCATCGCACAAGCTCCCCTTCGACGACCGTCGCGCGGCGCCGGCGGGCGTGTCCGCGAGGCGTGCGACGGCGTATCGACCCGCGAAACGCGCGGCGTGGCGACGCGATGTCGAGACGCGGAGCGCGACCGGCGAATGAATCCGCTTCTGAGCCGCGCCCCACCCGCATCCTCACGATTCGGTGGGCGGAATTACGCTAGCATATCGGCCCGGGCCTGCAAGGCACGATTGTAGTCAAGCCGACCGGACCGGAACGGATACAAGTCTAGGCCGTCGCGCAGGACGTCACTTCTTCCGTCCAAGCAGCACGAGCCAGCCGACGCCGAGGGTGAACACGACCAGGCCGATCGTGACGAAGACCGGCGTCCCGAGGTCGATCAGGCGCGGCGCGAGCTGGGTGGCGAAGGCGGCGACCACCAGCGCCACCGCGACGCGGGCCGCCGCCCGCTCGATGCCGCGGGTGACCTTGTCGAGGCCCTTCACCTCGATCTCGACGGTGACGCGGCCTTGCTTCAGACGCACCAGCATCAGGTGGATCAGCGTCGGCAGCTCCGAGGCGGCGCCGTAGAGGCCGACGCCCAGCGCCTCGGCCTTGGATTTCAGCCCGGTCAGCGAGAACTGCGTCTGCATGCTCGCCCGCACCGTCGGGCCGGCGGCGGCGAAAAGGTCGAAGTTCGGATCGAGGTGGCGCATCACGCCGTCGGCGGTGACGAGGCCCTTGAACAGGATCGCAAGGTCGGTCGGCATCGCGAGGTCGTTCTCGCGCGCCATGGTCATGAAGTCGGTGAGCACCAACCCGAGGTTGAGCGGGATCGAGGAATGGCTCTCGACGAAGGCCTGCGCCGAGCCTTCCAGCCGGGTCAGGTCCGGGCTGCTTGAGCCGGTCCAGTCGAGCAGCACCGCCATCAGCCCGTCGGCGTCCTGCTTCAGCATCGCGCCGATCAGCACGAGCAGCTGGTTGCGCCGCTTCTGCGACAGGCGCCCGATGATGCCGAAATCGATGAATCCGATCCGGTTACCCGACATCGCCAGCATGTTGCCCGGGTGCGGATCGGCGTGGAACACGCCCTCGATCAGAGCCATCTTCAGGAAGGCGTCGGTCCCCTTCTGGGCGAGCAGCTTCTTGTCGACGCCGGCGGCGGCGAGCCGCGCCTCGTCGTTCGGGGGGATGCCGTGGATGAATTCCTGCACCAGCACCCGCTCGGAGCACCACTCCCAGTGGATCTTCGGGAATACGATGTCGTCGCGGTCGGAGAACAGCGAAGCGAGCAACTCGCAGTTGCGCGCCTCGTTCATCAGGTCGAGCTCGCCGTTCAGGCCGGCGGCGAGGTGGCGCATCTGCTCGCCCGGTTGGTAGCGGGCCATGTCCGGCCATTCGGTCTCGACGATGCGGGCGCCGTGCGCCATCAGGCGCAGGTCCGCGTCGATGATCTTGCGCAGGCCCGGGCGCAGCACCTTGACGATGACGTCCTCGCCCGAATGCAGCTTGGCCCGGTAGACCTGGGCGATCGAGGCCGAGGCGATCGCGTTGGTGTCGAACTCGGCGAAGATCTCCTGCGGCGGCGCCCCGAGGTCGGCCTCCAGCTGCGGGCGGATCGTCTCCCAGGAGACCGGCGAGACCTGGCTGTGGAGCTTGGCCAGCTCCTCGGTCCACATCGGCGAGAGCAGGTCGGGACGGCTGGCGAGCACCTGGCCGAACTTGATGAAGGTCGGCCCCAGAGCCTCGATCGCGCGGCGCAGGCGCTCGGGCTCCGACAGGCGGGTGACGTCGATCTTCGGCTTGCGGCGCGGAAGGATCGGGATGTAGCGCAGCCCGAGCCGGTCCACGACCTTGTTGACGCCGAAGCCGATCAGGATCGAGGCGATCTCCGACAGCCGCTGACGGTCGCGCGCGGCAACGAAGGCGGTTTTCAGCATAGAGCGGATCGATCCGTGCGGGGCGACGAGGGAAGGTGCCCGGACAGCACGAGCATCGGGTCTTTTTTAGGGTCGGAGACCGCGCCGTCTCGGATCGGAGGGCTGCGGCGCTTCGGCCCGGACGGGCGCGCCTTCCCGCATCCGGCGGCTGCGCCTCCCCATCACAGGCGGCCGAGCCGTGCCGTGACGGAGGCCGGCGCCTTGCACCGCCGCGGCGGGGAAGCGTAAACCGCGTGCCAGCGCTGGCGCGAACGTGATCGTGCCCGAACGACCCGGCCGAGGAGAGACCCATGACGACCGACCGGCTGCCCGGCTTCAACACCCTCGCGATCCACGCGGGCGCGAGCCCCGATGCGGCCACGGGCGCACGGGCGACGCCGATTTACCAGACCACGAGCTTCGTGTTCGACGACGTCGACCACGCCGCCTCGCTGTTCGGGCTGCAGGCCTTCGGCAACATCTACTCGCGCATCACCAACCCGACCAACGCCGTGCTGGAGGAGCGCATCGCCGCCCTCGAAGGCGGCACCGCGGCGGTCGCGGTGTCGTCCGGCCACGCGGCCGAGTTCCTGACGATGCACGCGCTGATGCAGCCGGGCGACGAGTTCATCGCGGCCAACAAGCTCTACGGCGGCTCGATCAACCAGTTCAACCACAGCTACAAGAACTTCGGCTGGAGCGTGGTCTGGGCCGACACCGACGACCCGTCCTCGTTCGAGCGCGCGATCACGCCGCGCACCAAGGCGATCTTCTGCGAGTCCATCGCCAACCCGGGCGGCGTCATCACCGACATCGCCGCCCTGTCGGAGATCGCCAAGCGCCACAACATCCCGCTCATCGTCGACAACACCATGGCGACGCCGTATCTGATCCGCCCGTTCGAGCACGGCGCCGACATCGTCGTGCACTCGGCGACGAAGTTCCTCGGCGGCCACGGCAACTCGATCGGCGGTCTCGTGGTCGACGGCGGCACCTTCCCCTGGGCCGGCGACGCGCGCTACCCGATGATGAGCCAGCCGCGCCCGGAATATGCCGGCATGGTGCTGGCCGAGACCTTCGGCAATTTCGGCTTCGCCATCGCCATCCGGGTGCTCGGCCTGCGCGACCTCGGGCCGGCGCTGTCGCCGTTCAACGCCTTCCTGATCCTCAACGGCATCGAGACCCTGCCGCTGCGGATGCAGCGCCACTGCGACAACGCCATGGCCGTCGCGACGCACCTGGCGGGCCACCCCGCGGTGTCGTGGGTGAGCTATCCGGGGCTCGAGACCGACCGCTACCACCAGCTCGCCAAGCGCTACACGCCGAACGGCTTCGGCTCGGTCTTCACCATCGGCCTCAAGGACGGCTACGATGCCGGCGTGAAGCTCGTCGGCAACCTGCAGCTGTTCTCTCACGTGGCGAACATCGGTGACACGCGCTCGCTGGTGATCCACCCGGCCTCGACCACCCACCGCCAGCTCACCGACGCGCAGAAGACCGCGGCCGGCGCCGGGCCGGAGGTGGTCCGCCTCTCGATCGGCCTCGAGGATCCGGCCGACCTGATCGAGGACCTCGACGACGCGCTCGGCGCTTAGCCGGCCCCGCGCCGGCCTCCCGCCCGCGTCGATGGCACGATGCGGCTGGAGGCTCGGCCGCCGTGACGCCGACGGGTCCGGCCCGGTCTGCGAGACGGCGATCCGCGAGCAGGATGGCGGCGCGCCGTGCCCGTCCGCGCGACCGCATCCGCCACGCTATGCAATCCATGGATGCAGGTCCGGACGCCGCCGAAAGTCCGGACGCCGGCGCGGGCCGGGCTCGCCGTCGCGCGGTTGCGATGCGCGGCTATCGGTCCGTCGCCAGGAACAAGGGCGCCGCTCGGCGGTAGCACCAACACGTCCCGGCGCTCCGGCGATAAGGATCCCAACCCATGTTCATGCGCATCGACAAGCTGCAGGCCGAGCTTCCGCAGCCGAAGCGACCCGATCCGAACGCCGCTGCGGCCCTGCAGGAGCTGCTCGGCGGCAAGTACGGCGAGATGTCCACCCTCGGGAACTACATGTTCCAGAGCTTCAATTTCCGCAACAAGTCCAAGCTGCGTCCGTTCTACAGCCTGGTCTCCAGCATCTTCGCCGAGGAGCTCGGCCACGTCGAGCTGGTCTCGACCGGCGTCTCGATGCTGAACAACGGCCCCGGCGACGACACCAAGGACGTCGACATCTCCAAGGCGCCCTTCGAGGACATGAAGGACATCCGGCTCGCCGGCAGCTTCCTATCGAACGGCGGCGGCGCGATGCCGATGAACTCGAACGCCGCGTCCTGGAACATGGACATGGTGACGACGACCGGTAACCTGATCATCGACCTGCTGCACAACTTCCACCTGGAATGCGGCGCCCGCCTGCACAAGCTGCGCGTCTACGAGACCCTGACGGACCCGACCGGTCGCGAGGTCTGCGGCTACCTGCTGGTGCGCGGCTCGGTCCACGCCCACGCCTACGCGCTGGCCCTGAAGAAGCTCACCGGCGTCGAGATCGAGAAGATGCTGCCGACGCCCAATATCGTGCTCGACAAGATCCCCGAGTGCCAGAAGTACCTGCAGGAGGGCAGCCACCGCCGCCTCTACACCTTCAGCCCGAACGACTATGCGGAAGCTGCCGGCGTCTGGTCGAACGACGAGGTCGCGCTGCCGGGTGATCCGCCCGGCCAGCTCGAGATCGTCGACGGCCACCCCGAGGGCGGCAAGATCCCGGAGCTCGACGGCAATTACGGTGCCTTCGCCCCCGACTACGCGCCCGAGGAAATCTTCGAGATCGCGAGCAAGCTCTACAAGAAGAGCCGCTGATCCGAGGTCGAACGACGAGGCCGGCGCTCCCGCGAGGGGCGCCGGCCTTTCTTTTTGCGGCCCTGGCAATGGATGCGCCGGCGCGCGCCCGGCGATCGCTCAGGCGGCCAAAGCCGGCTTGGCGTGGCGCGCGTAGAGGAATTCCAGCACCTCCGCCCGGCAATGGACGTAGTCCTTGTCCTCGACCAGCTCGAGGCGACGGCGCGGGCGCGGCATCGGCACGGTCAGCACCTCGCCGATGGTGGCCGACGGGCCGTTGGTCATCATCACGATGCGGTCGGACAGGAGCACCGCCTCGTCCACGTCGTGGGTGATCATGATCACCGTGTTCCGCAGGCGCACCTGGATCTCCATGAGCTGATCCTGGAGATGGGCGCGGGTCAGCGCGTCGAGGGCGCCGAACGGCTCGTCCATCAGCAGCACCGTCGGCTCCATGGCGAGCGCCCGGGCGATGCCGACGCGCTGCTTCATGCCGCCGGAGATCTCGGACGGCCGCTTGTCGGCGGCGTGCACCATGTTCACCAGGGCGAGGTTGTGCTCGATCCAGGCCTTGCGCTCCGCCTTCGACTTCGTCCTGGCGAGCACCTTGTCGACGGCGAGCGCCACGTTCTCGCGCACCGTGAGCCAAGGCAGCAGCGAATGGTTCTGGAACACCACCGCCCGCTCGGGCCCGGGCGACGACACCTCCTTGCCGTCGAGCAGGGTGACGCCGGTCGAGCTCTTCAGAAGCCCGGCGACGATGTTGAGCACCGTCGACTTGCCGCAGCCGGAATGGCCGATGATCGAGACGAACTCGCCCTTGGCGACCTTGAGGTTCACGTCGCGCAGCACCTCGGTGGTGGTGCCGCCGCGGGTGAAGCTGATGCCGACCTGCGAGAGGTCGAGATGGGATGGGTTGGCCATGGTCCCGGTCCTCAAGCTGCGCTGGTGCCGCGGGTGACGACTTGGCCGACCGCCGCCACCAGCCGGTCGAGGACGAAGCCGATGACGCCGACATAGACCAGCGCCACGATGATCTCGCTGATGTGCGAGGAGTTCCAGGCATCCCAGATGAAGAAGCCGATGCCGACGCCGCCGATCAGCATCTCGGCGGCGACGATGGCGAGCCAGGACAGCCCGACGCCGATGCGAAGCCCGGTGAAGATGTACGGGGCCGCCGCCGGCAGCATGACCTTCATGAAGAACTCGATCGGGTTCAGGCGGATCACCGCGGCGACGTTGCGGTAATCCTGCGGGATGTTGCGGATGCCGACCGCGGTGTTGATGATGATCGGCCAGATCGAGGTGATGAAGATCACGAAGATCGCGCTGGGCTGCCCGTCGCGGAAGGCGGCGAGCGACAGCGGCAGCCAGGCCAGCGGCGGGATCGTGCGCAGCACCTGGAAGATCGGGTCGAGGCCGCGCATCGCCCAGTCGGACTGGCCGACCAGCGTGCCGGTCAGGATTCCGACGATCGCCGCCAGCGCGAAGCCGAAGGCGACGCGCTGGAGGCTAGCCGAGATGTGCCAGAACAGGCCCTTGTCGGTGCCGCCGTTGTCGTAGAACGGGTGGGCGATGATGTCCCAGGCCTCCGTCACCACCCGCGAGGGCGGCGGCAGGCCGGCGGTGGGCCGCGAGCACGCGACCTCCCAGAACAGCAGGAAGGCCGCGAGCACCACGAGCGGCGGGATCAGGTTGGCGGCCAGGCCCTTCGCCCGCTTGGCGGTGAGGAAGGGCGTGCGGCTCTTCACGACGGCGGCATCGCGGGCGGCGGTGCCGAGGGCGGTCTTGTCGGCGATCGTCGAGGTGGCGGCCATCACGAGACCTTCTTGATGCCGAGGCTGGCGAGGTAGGCGGCGGGGTTCTCGGGATCGAAGACCTTCCCGTCGAACATCGTCTCCTTGCCACGGGACGTGCTGGTCGGGATCGCGGAGACGCCGAGCGTCTTGGCCGCGTCGCGCCAGAGGTCCTCGCGGTTCACCTTGGCGATCAGCGCCTTGGTGTCGGTCTGCGCGTCGAACTTGCCCCAGCGGATGTCCTCGGTGAGGAACCAGGAATCGTGCGACTGGTACGGGTACGAGGCGTTGTCGGCCCAGAACTTCATGGTGTGGGGGCTGTTCTCGACGACGCGGCCGTCGCCATAATCGAACTTGCCCTTCATCCGGTCGATCACGTCGGTGACCGCGATGTTGATCCACTGGCGCTTGGCGACGATGCCGGCGAGCTCGTCCCGGTTCTCGGGCTTGTCGCACCATTGCTGGGCTTCCAGCACCGCCATCAGGAGCGCCTTGGCGGCGATCGGGTGCTTGTCGACCCAGGCCGCGCGCATGGCGAAGGCCTTCTCCGGATGGTCCTTCCACAACTCGCCGGTGGTGAGCGCGGTGTAGCCGATCCCTTGCGTGATGAGCTGCGCGTTCCACGGCTCGCAGACGCAGAAGCAGTCCATCGTGCCGACCTTCATGTTCGCCACCATCTGGGGCGGCGGCACGACGATGGTCTCGATGTCCTTGTCGGGGTCGATGCCGCCGGCGGCGAGCCAGTAGCGGATCCAGAGGTCGTGGGTGCCGCCCGGGAAGGTCATCGCCGCCTTGACCGGCTTGCCCGAGGCCTTCTTCCGCTCCAGGGCCGCCTTGAAGGGCTTGGCGTCAAGGGCGACCTTGTCGGGCATGTACTCCTTGCCGACGGAGATGCACTGCCCGTTCAGGTTGAGCCGAGCCATGATGTACATCGGCGTCGGCTGATTGTTCTGCGTCACCCGGCCGGCCGTGATCAGGTAGGGCATCGGCGTCAGGATGTGGGCGCCGTCGATGCCGTTGCCCTCGGAGCCGAGCACGAGATTGTCGCGGGTGGTGCCCCACGACGCCTGCTTCATCACCTCGACGTCGGGCAGGCCGTACTTGGCGAAGATGCCCTTCTCCTTGGCGACGAAGAGCGGGGCGGCGTCGGTCAGCGCGATGAAGCCGAGCTTGGCCCCCTTGACCTCGGGGCCCGCGCCCTGCGCGAAGGCGCCCCCCGGCAGGGCGAGGCGCACGGCGGCGGCGAGCGACAGGGCACCGGCCGCGCCCTTGAGCAGGCCGCGGCGGGTGCCGGTGCCGGACGCTTCGGCGAGGGGGGACCGGTCGAGGGTGGATTTCGGCTCGTCGTTACGCATCTGCGGCAGGATCCTGACCTTGAAAACTACGCCGGCGCCCGCCGATCCGCGCACGAACGCGCCCCGCTGCCCGGAAGGATCTTCGGGGCGGAGCGGATCGCATCAGCGGCGTTGCTGGCGGAGGCGGTGCCGTCTCCATTGACGGACGGTGCAGCTCAGCAGGTTTCGTGCCAGGCTAGCGCAAGTGAAGACTGGCCGAGGCTCGGCGCAAACCTGCCGTCGCATTGAGCTTTTCGCCCCGGGACATCCCTTCGCAGCGCACAAAAAACGCGCGCCGGCGCCGGGATTACGGATCGTGACGTAATCGTGCGTCGTTTCGCGAAACGCCGCGGTTTCGGCGGGCGGGATGCTGTGCAAACGCGGCGCGCTCGACTAACCGGGGCGCACGTCAACACCGCGCGACCGCGAACGATCATGCTCCAGACCACGCCGTCCCCCCTGTCGGCCCGCCGGGTCCTCGCCGCGAGCTTCGTCGGCACGGCGATCGAGTTCTTCGATTTCTACATCTACGCCACCGCGACCGCGCTGGTGATCGGCCCGGTCTTCTTCCCGCCCGGCGAGCCCGGCGTGCAGCAGCTCAGCGCCTTCGCGACCTTCGCGATCGCCTTCCTGGCGCGGCCGGTGGGCGCGGCCCTGTTCGGGCATTTCGGCGACCGGGTCGGGCGCAAGGCGACGCTGGTCGCCTCGCTGCTGATCATGGGCGTCTCGACGGTGCTGATCGGCTGCCTGCCGACCTACGCCACCGCCGGCTGGTGGGCGCCGGCGATGCTGTGCCTGCTGCGCTGCGGCCAGGGCATCGGCTTCGGCGGCGAGTGGGGCGGCGCGGCCTTGCTGGCGGTCGAGAACGCGCCGGCGGGCCGGCGCGCCTGGTACGGCATCTTCCCGCAGCTCGGCGCGCCGGTCGGCTTCATCCTGGCCAACGTCAGCTTCCTGGCGCTCAGCTTCGGCCTGAGCGCGGACAGCTTCCAGGCCTGGGGCTGGCGGCTGCCGTTCCTGGCCTCGGCCGCGCTGGTCGGCGTCGGCCTCTACGTGCGGCTCAAGCTCAGCGAGACGCCGGCCTTCAAGGCGGCGCTCGCGCAGGCCAAGCCCGAGCGCGTGCCCTTCGCCGCGATGGTGACCGGGCACGGCCACGCGCTCGTGGTCGGCACACTGGCGATGGTGGCGGTCTACGCCGTGTTCTACATCTCCACCGTCTTCGCCCTCGGCTACGGCACCGCGGCGCTCGGCTACGCGCGGCCGGCCTTCCTGCTGTTCGAGTGCATCGCCGTCTGCTTCATGGCGCTCGGCATCGCGCTCTCCGGCGCCAACGCCGACCGCTTCGGGCGCCGGCCGGTGCTGATGGCCGGGATGGTGGTGGCGTTCGGCCTCGGCGGGCTGCTCGGGCCGATGCTCGGCTCCGGCTCGGGCGCGGTCGTCCTCGCCTTCCTCTGCCTCAGCCTGTTCACGATGGGCTGGATCTTCGGGCCGATGGGCGCCCTGCTGCCGGAGCTGTTCCCGACCCGGGTGCGCTACACCGGCGCCTCGGTGACCTACAACCTCGCCGGCATCGTCGGGGCCTCCGGCGCCCCCTACATCGCCCAGCGCCTGGTCGACTTGGGCGGGATCGCCTGGGTCGGCGCCTACCTGGCGGTCACGGCGGTGATCAGCTTCCTCGCGGTGCTCGCGATGCCGGAGACGCTGCGCAAGGGCGTGTGAACGGCGACCGTCGGCCGGCCGGGCTCCTGCGCCCGGTCAATTCCGCTTGTCGAGGGGCCGCCCGAGGAGGCGCGCGAACTCGGCCTCGATCTCCTCGACCGAGAACGGGTTGGCGGCGGGCTTCGGAGGCGCCGAAGCGGGTGCCGGCGGGGTCTCGACCTTCGGCGGGGGAGGCGGCGCGGGCTCGACCCTGGGGGGCACCCGCGGCTCGACCGGTGCGGCCGGCGCCGGCGGAGGAACCGGCTCGGCCGGCGGCGGAGCGGGCAGGAACGGTTCGGGCTCGGGGACCGGTGCGGGTGCGGGTGCGGGTGCGGGCTTCTCCGCGGACGGTGCGGGCGCGGGCTCGCCGGCCGGGGCATCGACCGGCGCCGCCATGGCCGCGGCCATCGGATCGATCGTGGCCGGCGCCGCCGGAGCGGGTGCCGGGCTCGGAGCGGGCGCCGGCGCCGTCCAGGCGGGCGACGGCGACGGGGTCACGGCCGAGGCCGGCCGGGCGAGCGCGGCCTCGAGCTGGCGGGCCATGTCCGAGAGGATGGCGGGATCGACCGGGCGACGCTCGGCCGGCGGCAACGGAGGGATCGGCGGGATCGCGGCCGGCGCGAAGGCGGGCTCCTCGGGCGGCGGCTCGGAGCGCGGGCGCTCGGAGGCGACGTCGGGGCGCGGGTTGATCAGCGGCGGCGCGGTCCGGCGCATCGGGCGCCGCGCCGGCGCGTCCGGCCGCGGCCCGGTGACGATCGCCTCGGACGGGCGCGCGTCGGGCGTGAGCGGCTCGGGAGCGCGATCCGGGCGGGGTTCGGCCTCGTCGAGGATCGCCGCGTCGAGGGGCGGGACGGAAGCGAGCGCGCCGCCCGGGCCGGACACGGTCGGCGCGAGCACGATTGGCATGGCGAAGTCGGGTCGGAACGCCGCCTGGGCCTGCGTCTCGAGGCCCGGGAAGGGGTCGAGCCCGGCCTCGGCGAGCGGCTCGGCCATCGCCTCGGGGCGCAGGGCCGGATCGCGCTGCTGCCCGCGCTGGATGTGGCGCTCGATCACCACGTCGTTCGGGCCGCCGACGAGCAGCAGATGCTCGACGTTGTCGCGCCGCAGCAGGATCAGCTGGCGCTGCCGGTCGAGCTCGTACACGTCGACGATCCCGAGGCGCGGCTGGCGCCCGCGCTGAGCGCCGCGCTTCGCGTCGGCGAGACCGCCGCCGCCGAGCCGGCGCACAACCAGCACGATCACCGTCAGCACCGCGAAGATCACGGCGAAGATGGTGACGTACTGCACGACCGGAGAGCCGTCAGACCCGAACACGGACTGCAACCATTGCACGGACGATACTCTCGTTCTTCACGGGCCCGGGAGGGCCCTACGCAAAACCGCCCCGTCAGTATCACGGCCGGCCCGCCGCCGGGCAATCATCGTTAAGTCTTCGTTAACAGCTTCGCTGCGGCCCGCGGCCGCGGAAACCTTAACCCGGCGTTAACCAAGCGGGCGGCAGATTTTGCCGGGCGGCCGGAGACCGGGCCGCGCGAATCCGGAGCCCCCTCGTGGCCGTCACCGACATGCCGCTCCTGGGAATGCTCCGGACCAAGATGCAGTGGCATCAGGCGCGCCAGAAGCTCCTGGCCGAGAACGTCGCCAACGCCGACATGCCCGGCTTCCGCCCGCGCGACCTGGCGCAGCCGAGCTTCGACCGGTCGACCGGCCTCGCCGCCTCGACCGGGAGCGCGATGACGCTGACCAGCGTCGGGCACATCGCCGCCTCGGGCGACACCGGCGTCGGCGCCGATCCGCGCCGCGTCACCGAGTTCGAGATCCGCCCGAGCGGCAACGGCGTCAACCTCGAGGACGAGATGATGAAGTCCGGCGACAACCAGTCGGACTACCAGCTCGCCGCGTCGATGTACCAGAAGAGCCTCGATGTCCTGAAGATCGCCATCGGCAAGAAGTGATCGCGAGCCGAGACATGATCGGGGAGGCTTGAGCCATGGATTTCACGAAGTCGCTCTCGATCGCCGCCGCCGGCCTGAAGGCCCAGTCCGGCCGGATGCGGATCATCGCCGAGAACATCGCCAACGCGGATTCGGCGCCGCAGACGCCAACCGGCGAGCCGTACCGGCGCAAGATCCCGACCTTCAAGAGCCATGTCGACCGCGAGACCGGCGCCAACCTCGTGGAGGCGGGACGCGTCCGCCGCGACATGACCGCGTTCCGGACCAAGTACGATCCCGGCAACCCGGCCGCCGACGCGAAGGGCGAGGTGCGGATGCCCAACGTCAACGGCCTGATCGAGAACATGGACATGCGCGAGGCCCAGCGCTCCTACGAGGCGAACCTCAACATGGTCACCACCACGCGCAGGATGATCTCCCGCACCCTCGAAATCCTGAAGTAGGCGAAGGCGGGACACGATCATGGCCAGCAGCAACTTCGCGGCCGGCGCCTACGCCGCCGTCCAGAACGTCGGCAGCTTCAAGGGGCCGCCGAAGATCCAGCCGACGCAAGGGGCGGGCAACGACTTCACCCAGCTGCTCGGCCAGGCGCTCGACGGCGTCGGCGATGCCGGCCGCAAGGCCGACGCGCAGGGCCTGGCGGTGGCCGCCGGCAAGGCCAACGTCGTCGACGTGGTCACGGCGGTGGCCGAGAGCGAGACCGCCCTGCAGACCATGGTGGCGGTGCGCGACCGGATGATCTCGGCCTACGAGGAGATCATGCGGATGCAGATCTAGCGCGTCTTCTCCCGCCCCCGGCAGGCCACCGGATTCACGCATCCGACGGTGCCGAAAGGCGCCCGACGACATCGCCCCCGTCATCCCGGGGCTGCGAAGCAGGGCCCGGGATCCGGAAGCCGCCGCGGCGGCAAGCTCGGGCACGGCCGGCGGCTCTGGATCCCGGGTTCGCCGAAGGCGCCCGGGAAAGGCGGCGGCCGAGTCTCGAGGTGCTTCGGAGATGCCTGAACCCGGTCGCCCGTCGCGGGGACTTGGAATTTCGTCAGCAATCGGACCTCGGACACATGACCGGCCTCGCCATCCTCGACGTCGCGCGCGACGGCATCTTCGTCTTCCTCAAGGTCGCCGGGCCGCTGATGCTCGTGGCGCTCGCCGTCGGGCTCGTGGTCTCGCTGGTCCAGGCGCTGACGCAGATCCAGGAGCAGACCCTGATCTACGTGCCCAAGATCGTCTCGGTCTTCGCCGCCCTCCTGCTGATGCTGCCGTTCATGGGCGACGCGCTCGCCGGCTACATGACCCGCATCGCCGCGCGCATCGCCGCCGGCCAGTGAGACGGGGCGGGCGGCCGGCTGCTATGACGCGCCATGAACCTGCTCCTGCCCGGGATCGCGGCGGCCTACCTGCTGACCTTCGCCCGCGTCGGCACGCTGATCATGCTGATGCCGGGCATCGGCGAGCAGTCGGTCTCGCCGCGCATCCGGCTGTCCTTCGCCCTGCTGGTCTCGCTGCTGCTGTTCCCGATGGTGAGGCCGCTGCTGGCGGTGGGCCCCGACGCGATCGGCGCGCCCCGGCTGATCGGCCTGCTGTTCTCGGAGACGCTGGTCGGGCTGGTGATCGGGCTGACCGTGCGGATGATCCTCGCCGCGCTCCAGACCGCGGGCCTGATCGTCTCGCAGCAGCTCGGCCTGTCCTACGCCATGACCGTCGACCCGGCGCAGGGCGGCCAGCAGCCGGCGCTCGGCAACTTCCTGTCGCTGCTCGGCATCACGCTGATCCTCGCGGCCGACCTGCACCACGTGGCGCTCGACGCGATCTCGCGGAGCTACGCGGTGCTGCCGCCGCAGGCGGTGCCGGCCTTCGGCGATGCGGCGACGCTGGCGCTGAAGGCGGTCGGCCGCGGGTTCACCCTCGGCGTCCAGATCGCCTCGCCGTTCATCGCCTTCGGCATCCTGTTCAACCTCGGCCTCGGGGTGCTGTCGCGGCTGATGCCGCAGCTGCAGGTGTTCTTCGTCGCGGTGCCGGCCTCGGTGCTGATCGGCATGCTGATCCTGTTCGGCTCGCTCGGCGTGATGATGACCGTGTTCCTGGACGACCTCGGCCGCTACCTGCTCGAGTTCGCCGGGCGGTGACCACGACGACGCACAGCCGCCGCGGCCCCGGCCAGGTCGGGAGCCGTTGACCCATGGCCGAGGGGACCGAGCAGGAAGACAAGACCGAGGAGCCGACCCAGCGGCGGCTTGATCAGGCGATCGAGCAGGGCAACGTCGCGACCAGCGCCGAGATCAACACCTTCGCGATCCTGGCCGCCTTCACCCTGGCGCTGATGATCGCCGGGCCGGGCATCGCCCGCGGCCTGCTCGCCGAGATGCGCGGCTTCCTGATGAACGCCCACGCGGTCCCCGACGACCCGCACGCCATGGCGGGGATCGCCGGCCGCACCCTGACGATCTGGTTCCAGGCGCTCGCGGTCCCGGTCGGGCTCGTCGCGGTGGCGGGGCTGGCCGCCGGCCTGCTGCAGCACCCCCTGGTCTTCACCACCGAGACGCTCGGGCCGAAGTTCGAGCGGATCTCGCCGATGGCCGGCGCCAAGCGCATCCTCGGGCTCGAGGCGCTGTTCCAGTTCGGCAAGGGGCTCGCCAAGATGGCGGTCGTCGGGGTGGTGGTCGGCACCGTGCTGTGGCGCGACCGCGACCGGCTCGAGGTGTTCGCCCGCCTCGATCCGGCGGCCTGCCTCAGCGCGATCCTCGGCATCAGCGTCAAGCTGCTCGGCGGCGTGCTCGCCATCCATCTCGTGATCACGATGGCCGACGCCCTGTACCAGCGCTACCGCTGGCGCCAGCGCCTTCGCATGTCCAAGGAGGAGATGAAGCAGGAGATGAAGGAATCGGACGGCAATCCCGAGGTGAAGGGCCGGATGAAGCAGATCCGGATGCAGCGGGTGAAGAAGCGGATGATGGCCGCCGTGCCGACCGCCACGGTGATCATCACCAACCCGACCCACTACGCGGTGGCCCTGCGCTACGAGGCCGGCATGGGCGCGCCGGTCTGCGTCGCCAAGGGCGTCGACTCCCTGGCCTTCCGCATCCGCGAGCTGGCCAAGGCGCACGACGTGCCGGTTCTGGAGAACCCGCCGCTCGCCCGCGCGCTGCACGCCACCGTGGAAATCGACGAGGCGATCCCGGCCGAGCACTACAAGGCGGTCGCCGAGGTGATCGGCTTCGTGATGCGCCTGCGCCGCCGGGCCGCCTGACGGGTCCGTACGCACGGTTTGTCCACCTTCCTCCGTCAGGCTTCGCCGCGACCGATCGGAAGACAGCCCTTGCCGATCGGCGGCGTGAAGGCATAACCGGTCCTTCGTTTCTGGATTCAAGGCCCGATGGCGGATCTGAGTGGACCCACGCCCGCGGTTTCGGGCTCGATCGACCGGTCGGAACGGCCCGGGCGGGTCGGATTGCTGCTCGTCCTCGCCGGGCTGCTGGTCGGGGCGGCGATCGGCCTGTCGTTCGTGGCCAACGAGCAGGCGCAGTCGCTGATCATCTGGCTGCTGGCGCTGCTGGCCATGGCCGGCGTGTTCTTCCTGTTCGCGATGGCGATCGGCGCGATCCAGCTCAGCGGGCAGGGCGGACGCGACGACATCACCAAGGCGATCGTCGACGCCGCCCCCGAGGCGACCGTCGTGGTCGAGGAGGGCGGCCGGCTGATCTACGCCAACGAGGCCTATCTCCACGTCGCGGGCGGCGACAGCTTCTCGACGCTGCGTCCGGTCGAGCGGATCTTCGTCGGCTCGCCGGAGGTGTCGGAGGCGATCTACCGCCTGTCCCAGGGCGCCCGCGACGGGCGCAGCCACGCCGAGGAGGTGCGGATGTCGCCGCCGCCGGCGGCGAGCGCCAGGGGGCGCGACTTCGCCTGGTACCGCATCCAGGTCCGCCCGCTTCCGCGGCCGGGACGGGCCGCCTCGCTGTGGACGGTCAGCGACATCACCGCCGAGCGCGAGCGCCAGGAGAACGTCTTCCAGGAGCTCCAGCACGCGATCGACTACCTCGACCACGCGCCCGCCGGCTTCCTTTCGATCGATCCGACCGGGGCGATCGTCTACATGAACGCGACGCTCGCCGCCTGGCTCGGCTACGACCTCGCGGTCGTCGGCCCCGGCGGCCCGCACCTCTCCGAGATCGCGCCCGCCGCCGACGCGCTGATCCAGAATGCCGGGCTCCCCGGCGAGGTCCGCACCGACCGGTTCGACCTCGACCTGCGCCGCCGCAACGGCCACCCGATGCCGGCGCGGCTGTATCACCGCGTCGCCTTCGGCAAGGACGGCAAGCCCGGCGCGTCGCGGACCTTCGTCATCAACCGCTCGGCCGGGGCCGAGAGCGACGAGCCGCAGCGCGCCGCCGAGGTGCGGCTCGCGCGCTTCCTCAACAACTCGCCGATCGCGATCGCGACGCTGGACCGCTCCGGCCGGATTGCGCGGGCGAACGCCTCGTTCGCGCGCCTGTTCGGCACCCTGCCGCGGCACGCGGTGGCCGATTCGGCCGCCGGCGCCGAGGAGCCGAACGTCGCCGAATCGGTGGTCGAGCGCGACCGCCCGGCGCTCGATGCAGCGCTCGCCAAGGCGGCGAGCGGGCTCTCCGAGATCGAGCCGATCGAGGTGATGCTGATGGGCAATGCCAACCGCTCGGCGCGGGTCTGGCTCAGCCCCGCCGGCGGGGAGGGCGCTCCGGGCCAGGAGCCGGAGGAGGCCGATCGCGAGCCGCTGATCCTCTACGCCCTCGACACCACGGCCCAGCGCCAGCTCGAGCAGCAGATCGCCCAGACCCAGAAGATGGACACCGTCGGCCAGCTCGCCGGCGGCATCGCGCACGACTTCAACAACGTCCTCCAGGCGATCATCGGCTACTCGGACCTGCTGCTCGCAAGCCACAAGCCGACCGATCCGGCCTTCCAGGACATCATGCAGATCAAGCAGAACGCCAACCGGGCGGCGGGCCTCGTGCGCCAGCTCCTGGCGTTCTCCCGCCGCCAGACGCTGCGCCCGGAGGTGATGAACGTCGGGGAGGCGCTCTCGGAGCTGACGCTGCTGCTGAAGCGCCTGCTCGGCGAGCGGGTCGGGCTCGACCTCAAGCACGGGCGCGACATCTGGCCGGTGAAGGCCGACGTGAACCAGTTCGAGCAGGTGATCGTGAACCTCGCGGTCAACGCCCGCGACGCGATGCCCGGCGGCGGCCGCCTGCTGATCCGCACCGCCAACGTGCTCGACCCGGGCGCCGCCGCGAAGCCCGACGGGCGCGGCGGCGCGCCGGCCGGCGACCACGTGCTGATCGAGGTGCTCGACACCGGCGAGGGCATCCCGGCCGACCTGATGGAGAAGATCTTCGAGCCGTTCTTCACCACCAAGGAGATCGGCAAGGGGACCGGCCTCGGCCTCTCGACGGTGTTCGGCATCGTCAAGCAGTCGGGCGGCACCATCGACGTGCAGTCGACCGTGGGCGAGGGCACGAGCTTCCGGATCTACCTGCCGCGCCACGAGCCGGCAGCGCTGCCCGAGCCGGCGCCGACGCCGGCGCTGCCGAGCCCGACGGCCGACGCGTCCGCTCCCGCCACCGCAGCGCAGGCGCCGGGCGAAAGCTTCGTCCTCGTCGGCGATCCGCCCGCGCCGCCGGCTCCGAAAGCGCCCCCGCGAAAACCCTCGGCCGACCATACCGGGCAGGGGGTGATCCTGCTCGTGGAGGACGAGGATCCGGTCCGCGCCGTCAACAGCCGCGCGCTGTCGGCCCGCGGCTACACCGTGCTCGAGGCCGCCTCCGGCATCGACGCGCTGCACATCGTGCGCGAGGGCGGCCACCAGATCGACCTCGTCGTCTCGGACGTGGTGATGCCGGAGATGGACGGCCCGACCCTGCTGCGCGAGATCCGCAAGCACCTGCCGGAGCTCAAGGTGATCTTCGTCTCCGGCTATGCCGAGGACGCCTTCCGCAAGAACCTGCCGGAAGGCGAGACCTTCAACTTCCTGCCCAAGCCCTTCAGCCTGAAGCAGCTCGTCGAGACGGTGAAGGCGACGATGGCCGAGCCGTGAGGCGGCGGGCAGGTGCGGAAAAGGCTCCTCAGCGAGCCGATTCCGCCCTTGCTCGATGAGAACAAAACGGGTACATCAAATGCAGGTTCCCGCGCATTGAGATGCGCGCCCAACCCCTGCATAAGGATGCCGCACGATGGCTCAGGCCGCACTGAAAGTGGTGGAAACCCCCGGCATGGTGGACAAGGACAAGGCGAAGGCGATCGACGCCGCGCTGTCCCAGATCGAGCGGGCCTTCGGCAAGGGCTCGATCATGCGGCTCGGCAAGAACGACAAGGTGGCGGAGGTCGAGACCGTCTCCACCGGGTCGCTCGGCCTCGACATCGCGCTCGGCGTCGGCGGCCTGCCGCGCGGCCGCGTCATCGAGATCTACGGGCCGGAATCGTCGGGCAAGACCACGCTCGCGCTCCACACCATCGCCGAGGCCCAGAAGAAGGGCGGCGTCTGCGCCTTCGTCGATGCCGAGCACGCCCTCGACCCGGTCTACGCGCGCAAGCTCGGCGTCCAGCTCGACGACCTGCTGATCTCGCAGCCCGACACCGGCGAGCAGGCGCTCGAGATTACCGATACGCTGGTGCGCTCCGGCGCGATCGACGTGCTGGTGGTCGATTCGGTGGCGGCGCTGACGCCGCGCGCCGAGATCGAGGGCGAGATGGGCGACAGCCAGCCCGGCCTCCAGGCCCGCCTGATGAGCCAGGCGCTGCGCAAGCTCACCGGCTCGATCTCGCGCTCGAAGTGCATGGTGATCTTCATCAACCAGATCCGGATGAAGATCGGCGTGATGTACGGCAGCCCGGAGACGACCACGGGCGGCAACGCGCTGAAGTTCTACGCATCGGTCCGTCTCGACATCCGCCGCATCTCGACCCTCAAGGACCGGGACGAGGCGATCGGCAACCAGGTCCGCGTCAAGGTCGTGAAGAACAAGGTCGCGCCGCCGTTCAAGCAGGTCGAGTTCGACATCATGTTCGGCGAGGGCGTGTCGAAGGTCGGCGAGCTGATCGATCTCGGCGTCAAGGCCGGCATCGTCGAAAAGTCCGGCGCCTGGTTCTCCTACAACAGCCAGCGGCTCGGCCAGGGCCGCGAGAACTCCAAGGGGTTCCTGCGCGACAACCCCGAGATCGCGGGCAAGATCGAGACGTCGATCCGGCAGAATTCGGGGCTCGTCGCCGAGAAGATCCTGGAGAACGCCAAGCCGACCGAGGACGAGCTCGACGAGGGCGAGGCGTAGTCCGCACCGCCCCTCCGAAGCGGCACACCGAAACGAAGAAGCGCGCCGGCCCGGGAGGGCGGCGCGCTTCTTCGTTATGAAGCCCCGAATGGGGAATGCCGGACGAGCCGACGCCTCGGCTCAGACGGCGCGAAGGCTCACGCCGAAAAGCCGGCCGGCTCGAACAGGAAGTCGTCGATCGTCGGGATGCTCACGGAGAGCCCGGCATAGGCCGGCTTCGACAGGCGCCACGGCCGCTCGGCCCGGGCGCGGATCGCCTCCGAGGGACGCAGGCGGCGCAGCGAGCCTTCCGGCTCGACCTCCTCGACGGTGAGGAAGCCGTAGACCTGCAGCCGGGACGCGATCAGCTTGGTCTCGCGGTCGCCCGCCGCCACCGTGAGTGTCCCCGTGGCATAGACCGCATCCATCAGCGCGCGCTGCTCGGACCGGCGCCGGGCCTGGCCCTCACGGACGCCGCCCTCGTACGGCAGAGGCCGGCCCGCGGCGGCGATCCGCCGGAAGGGGACGACGTTCTCGGCCGCACTCGAAACGCTACCCATACGCATCACCCTGACCGTCGCCACATCGCATGGTCGGGTGCGCATCGCGCCGTCCCGACGAAGCGGACAATTGGACGAATCGCTTTAATCTTCCGTGAGCGCTGTCGAAGCGGGCCGTGCCCGACCTGCCCCGATCCGGCACGGTGCGCCGCGCTGACGAGGCCGCCCACCCGACGAGCAAGTGCCGGCCTCGCGCGCGGGCGATGGGAGGTCGACGTGATCAGGGAACGCGTCCCGATGGGCGCGGAGGTGGTCGCCGCGGGCCCGAGCGCGGCTGGAATAGCCGCCGCCAAGGTAACGCCCCGACCGGTCTGCACGGACCCGACGGCACGAGCCGCGGCCTCGCCGTACGCAGACCACGACATTCGAACGTTCGCCGGGCGCGTGAACCGGCACGGAGACCCGGAGGCGGATCGCGTCGGGCAACCGTCCCGCACAAAACCTTAACCTCTCGTCGGATGCGAGATAATCGGCCGGAAACCATTGACCCCTCGGGCGATGGAGGCTAGAAGCGCGCCACTTCGAACGGCCCGGGGGCTGCTGACGAGGCTGAGCATCACGCTCATCCGTTCGTCGACGACGCGCCGATCCACCGTCGAAGGCTCACATCGCCTGACGTTCTCGTCAGATCAGTAGGTACGAGCGCGCCTGCCTTAACAGGGGTGCTCCTCTGCCGACAGCGCGCCAAGGGTCCTCACCGACCCCTGGCGCATATTCGTTTTGCGGATCTCCTTCGGGAGGTTCGTGGGCGGCTCCGCAGGGAGCCACGTTACGTCGCACGGGATCGCGCTTCGTCGCGATCCGGAGGAAGAGGGCACAGGATGCCGACGATCAACCAGCTGATCGCGCAGCCGCGGAAGATCCAGCGGAGCCGCAACAAGGTGCCGGCGCTCAACGCCTGCCCGCAGAAGCGCGGCGTCTGCACCCGCGTCTACACGACGACCCCGAAGAAGCCGAACTCGGCGCTCCGCAAGGTCGCCAAGGTCCGCCTCACCAACGGCTTCGAGGTGATCGGCTACATCCCGGGTGAAGGCCACAACCTTCAGGAGCACTCGGTGGTGATGATCCGCGGCGGCCGCGTGAAGGACCTTCCGGGCGTGCGCTACCACATCCTCCGCGGCGTGCTCGACACGCAGGGCGTCAAGAACCGCAAGCAGCGCCGCTCCAAGTACGGCGCCAAGCGCCCGAAGTAAGATCTTCCCGTCCGGACGTTTTGCCCGGGCGGCCGACACGGCATTCCACTGCCTCGTAAGGATGTCGCCGGCGCTCTTCAGGAGTGGCTCAAGGCGGCCTGCGCGAGGTGCTTAGATCCTTATCCCTCGGAAGTTCCGCAATGTCCCGTCGCCATTCCGCCGAGAAGCGTGAGATCATCCCCGATCCGAAGTACGGGGATATCGTCCTCACCAAGTTCATGAATTCGATCATGTACGAGGGCAAGAAGTCCGTCGCCGAGCGGATCGTGTACGGCGCCTTCGAGATCGTCGAGAACCGCGCCCGCGCCAACCCGATCGAGGTGTTCCGCGCGGCCCTCGAGAACGTCGCCCCGATGATCGAGGTGCGCTCCCGGCGCGTCGGCGGCGCGACCTACCAGGTCCCCGTCGAGGTCCGCACCGAGCGCCGCCAGGCGCTGGCGATCCGGTGGCTGATCCAGGCCGCCCGCGGCCGCAACGACCGCACCATGGTCGAGCGCCTCTCGGCGGAGTTCCTCGATGCCGCGAACAATCGCGGCAACGCCGTCAAGAAGCGGGAAGACACGCACCGGATGGCGGAAGCCAACCGCGCCTTCTCGCACTACCGCTGGTAAGCGGCCCGACGCCCCTTTCGGAGAGATCCCGATGCCCCGCACCCACGCGATCGAGGACTACCGCAACTTCGGCATCATGGCCCACATTGATGCCGGCAAGACCACGACCACCGAGCGGATCCTCTACTACACCGGCAAGTCCCATAAGATCGGCGAGGTCCATGAGGGCGCCGCCACCATGGACTGGATGGAGCAGGAGCAGGAGCGCGGCATCACGATCACGTCCGCCGCGACGACGTGCTTCTGGCGCGAGAAGCGCCTGAACATCATCGACACGCCCGGCCACGTCGACTTCACCATCGAGGTGGAGCGCTCGCTCCGCGTGCTCGACGGCGCGGTGTGCGTGCTCGACGGCAACCAGGGCGTCGAGCCCCAGACCGAGACCGTCTGGCGCCAGGCCGACAAGTACGACGTCCCGCGCGTCGTGTTCGTCAACAAGATGGACAAGATCGGCGCCGACTTCTTCAAGTGCGTCGCCGACATCATCACCCGCGTCGCCGGCAAGCCGGTGTGCCTGCAGCTGCCGATCGGGGCCGAGAACACCTTCAAGGGCGTGATCGACCTGATCAAGATGAAGGCGATCGTCTGGTCGGGTGAGGCGCTCGGCGCCAACTACGACGAGGAAGAGATCCCGGCCGACCTCAAGGATCAGGCGGTCGAGTACCGCACCAAGATGATCGAGGCCTGCGTCGAGCTCGACGACGAAGCCATGACCGCCTACCTCGACGGCGTCGAGCCGAGCGAGGAGACCCTTCGCAAGCTCGTCCGCCGCGCCGTGCAGCTGCGCGCCTTCCACCCGGTGCTCTGCGGCTCGGCGTTCAAGAACAAGGGCGTTCAGCCGCTGCTCGACGCGGTCGTCGATTACCTGCCGTCTCCCGCCGACCGCGGCGAGATCAAGGGCCTCGACTTCAAGACCGAGGAAGAGATCGTCCGTCACCCGACGGACACCGATCCCTTCTCCATGCTCGCCTTCAAGATCATGGACGATCCCCACGTCGGCACGATCACCTTCTGCCGCGTGTACTCGGGCAAGATCGAGTCGGGCGCCAACGTGCTCAACTCCTCACGCGACAAGAAGGAGCGCGTCGGCCGCATGCTCCTGATGCACGCCAACAACCGCGAGGACGTCAAGGAAGCCTTCGCCGGCGACATCGTCGCGCTGGCCGGCCTCAAGGACACCCGCACCGGCGACACGCTGTCGGACCCGGTCAAGGTCGTGATCCTCGAGAAGATGGAGTTCCCGGAGCCCGTCATCGAGATCGCGGTCGAGCCGAAGTCGAAGGCTGATCAGGAGAAGCTCGGCATCGCGCTCGCCAAGCTCGCGGCCGAGGATCCGTCCTTCCGCGTCTCCACCGATCAGGAGTCGGGCCAGACCATCCTGCGCGGGATGGGCGAGCTGCACCTCGACATCAAGGTCGACATCCTG
>NZ_JAKSYQ010000278.1:0-4869 GCF_022829665.1 Methylobacterium sp. E-041
AACTGCTGCCGCCGCCTTACCAAGGACTGGGAATGCCAAAGCCGAAAGGCCTTGGCATTCCTCGACTGGGTCTCCGTGCGTCCCTTGATCCGTAAGCTCTGCCAAAATGCAAATGATTCCGGATAGACTTTGAGACCTGCACATCCGCTTGCCGTAGCTTGGCAATAATCTTCTCAGGCTTCGGGTGCTTTGCCACTTCGCCTGTCCTCTATGCTCAAAAGCCATACCAAAGGGCGGACTACCATGGCGGATTCAGGCTCTGCACCGGAAGCTCCAGCGTTCAGCGCCAAATCAAACATCGCCGGCGTCAGGTGTAATTGCGCGTGCTGCTGCCGTGCTGGGGGCCGCGGCGATCGCTATAAGTACGGCTGTGTTGATCATCGGCTGCGCCTCCCATCCTTGGGTACCCACCTCGTGCAAGTTATGCTCGCGCTGCCCCGCATCCTCGTGCAACAGGGTCAGATAAGGGGCGACAAGCGCCCACCCATCATCTGATGACGTCGGACGTGTAGGGTCTGCGCGAAGGGAGTATACCTCTCCATCTGGAATTCCCGCGCAACAATTTAATTACAGCCTCCATGGCTTGCCGAAATCGATACTCTCCTTACCCAAGTTGTGCCGCGGGTCCGCAATGGGGAGCCCGCTTTTGGCAGCGGCAGAGCTAGGCCGCGCATCGTGGACGTAGCGTCGGAGGATGGAAGCTACGTCCACAACAGTGTTGTTGCTCTAGGTCGCGGACTTATAAAGTTCGCAGCCAGACCCGGACGGCAGCGAGTTTGACGCTGGCGAGGAAGTTATCGGGATCCTTGTCGTAGCGGGTGGCGACGGCGCGGAAGTGCTTGATCTTGCTGAAGAAGCGCTCGACCAGGTTGCGGTACTTGTACAGGAACGGGCTGAAGGCCAGGACCTGTTTGCGGTTGGGCATTGGCCTCACGTTCGCCCAAGCACCCTGCTCGGACATCCAGGCTCGCAGCGCATCGCTGTCATAGGCCCGGTCACCCAGCAGGACCTGGCCTTCACCCAACCCGCCCAGCATGTCGGTCGCCGAGCGCCCGTCATGCGCCTGACCGGGCGTGATCTTCAGCGCGAGGGGACGGCCCTCGGCATCCACCAGCGCGTGGATCTTACTGGTCAGGCCGCCCCGTGAGCGACCCATGCCACCGGATCCGCCCTCTTTTTTTTAGCGCAGGCTGCGTGCTGGTGAACCCGCACGCTGGTGGCGTCGATCATCTGCAGATCGCCCTCGTAAGCCTTCGACACGGCAGCCAGAAGCCGATCCCAAATGCCGCGCTTGCGCCAGCGCCGGAAGCGGTTGCCGCAGGTCGTGTAGGGCCCGGGTCGAGATCGAGCTGTACGCCGCTTACATCCTCGCGCTGCTGCTCGGTGGCTTGAAGAGCCCCTTTTACGGGCGATGCCGTAATGACCGAAGAACCGCCACAACCCGCTCGTGCTGGTTCGGATACCCTGCTCGCCCAGCGTGTCGCGCAACTCTCAGAGGAAGATCTGCGGATGCGCGCGGCAGATCTCCAGGATCGTCTCGGCATGGGCTACGATGGCAGGCGGAGACCGGTCGCAGCCTGCCATCGTAGCCCTCCTCGCGAAAGCGCGTGCCAACGGATCGCTCTGGCCTTCCCGACACCGAAGCGCTCGGCCGCCTGCCGGCGCGACTACCCCGCATCGACCGCTTCAATGGCCCGCTCGCGCAGATCGACTGACAGGGCTGACGGCGTGGTGCGTTCCTTCGAAAGCGCGCCATCGAACCAGACCGCGCCCCTCACCGCTACCCACGGCTCAATCCCAAGGGCAACCGCTATAATAGGGATCGAGACCATAGTTACGCCATTTGTGAATGGGCACTGCTGCAGAAGCCGTAGCGCTTGCCGGTACACCGGGTCTATCGTGCGAATAGACGATCTTGGCGCGGACAGCCGTGACGGTACAAACCTGACGATGATTGGCGAGTATCCGCGAGACCGCTTAACATCTCATTGGCACACATCCTCGAACCACGACGCATAGGCCTTCACCTCCCAACGCACCACATTTACATAACACTTACAACTGAAAAATTATTTATCGTTTCGATACATTCTGTAAAATAAATCTCCAGACTCGACCACCAACTCGCTTGATGAACAGCGGCCAAATATTTGGATTAAATATTATTATAGCTAAAGCCGCCTTGTAGTTTTTTTCCTTTTCAAAAAGCTTTTGAGCATCGATATAGTGAATCATTTTTTTATATCCAGCCTCTCTGCTTAGCAAAATGTCATACAATTTTTTATTCGCATGGTCTTTATATGTTGATTTAAATTCAGAATTGATTGATAATGCTATTCGATAATCATATCGCCAAGCGCCATTTCCTGTGGTGCTCCATTTCCGTGAAGAAGGGCTAAATGGCATGTACCAATTATAGTAGGGCGCATGAGAAATATAAGCTCTTCCTCCGGCTGCAAAAAAATCAAATAAATAGTAGAAATCCTCGGCGAACCGTGCTCCCTCATTATATTTTAAGACTGTCGAACTTATAAAATCCTTTTTAACTATTGGTTTAAGAATTCCAAAATCGAATTTGGAGGAAGAGCTAGAATACTTCGCAAAATCAGCGCTCGACAAATGGCGTCCAATCCCTTGCGCTTGAAAAGCTATTGAGAATGCACTCTCTTTTTCGGGATCAATATGACGCTGATTATCAGCAACCAGGTCAACATCTTCCTTTATAGCCATTCCAATAAGGCGCTCAAGTCTTTCTTTTTCGTACGTGTCATCTGCATCTAAAACGGCTATCCATTCGCCTGAGGCGGCTGCAATGGCCGCGTTCATGGCAGCTGACTTTCCACTGTTAGATTTTAAATCTATAATATAAATACGGCTATCAGATACTGAAAAATCTCTTGCTATTTGAAGACTTTCGTCCGAAGAACAATCATTGACAATTAATATTTCGATATCAGAAAGGCTTTGATTTTGAACTGATCTAATAGCTCTAGCTAAAGTTTCTTGGCTATTATAAGTCGGAATGACTACCGATGCGACAACTTTGTTGATTTCTTTCTGCAACTTTAGAGTCCTTATAATTATTTAAGAGATGCACGGGCCGCGTCGATAGTCAAGGAAATGATTACAGCCGGCAGATGTTCCGAGCCTACACCTTCTAGCTTACCTGCGACCACAATGATATCGAACATCGCCTGACCAAGCTACGTAACTCTAATATCAACGTCGGGTCGACGGAATTAACCGCAAGATTAAAGACAGCACTACGGCACCATACGCAACTCAGCCCTCACCTCTCTAACTTCGTTAGCGCTCACAATTTCGACCGCTGCCTAAAGACGCCCCGTGACCTTACGACCTACAAGGTATAGTCACCCAAGCCCAGTTGCCTTAGAGCCCGTCTGATAACATCCGGCAGGGGTTGAGTGGCCGGGATGGCGGTGATTCTAGAAGGGTGCTGAAGCCTGATCTGGATGTGCCATGTGGACCCCGACCACTCGCCGGCAGCATAGCCGTTCGCGCCTGCGCTACGAAACCGACCTGACCGATGCGGAATGGGCCGTGATCGCGCCGCTGATGCCGGAGCCGGCCTCGTGCGGTCGGCCCGCCATCTGGACGATGCGCGAGATCTGGAACGCGATCTTCTACGTGCTGCGGGGCGGCATCGCGTGGCGAATGATCTCGAAGGACCTGCCTCCGCGCAGCACGACGTTCGGCTACTTCGCGCGCTGGCGCGACGAGGGCCTGTTCGGTCGGATCAATCATCACCTCGTCATGGCGGATCGCGAGCGGGTCGGTCGAAGCGCCTCGCCCACCGCTGCAGTGCTCGACAGCCAGAGCGTGAAGACCACCGAGAGTGGAGGGCCACGCGGCTACGATGCCGGCTAGCCAAGCCAATCCGTTCAGACGACGACAGGCCCTAGGCGCAATTGACTTTGTCGAATACACCAATCCATGTATATAACAAATTGTAAAATATAGACTTATTACCACATCACATTTTATCGGATAAATACTCTGATTGAAGTTCGATTACTACATTGGTAGTTCGCGCTTTCTCGAAGCAGGAACGCCACCATAGTAGCCATTCGGCTCTGTATCTTTAGTCACTACGGCGCCAGCACCAATCACGCAGCCCTCAGCAATGGTAACCCCAGGATTTACTATAACTCCACTGTGTAGCCAACATCCTTTTTTTATTAACACTGACTTGAGTAATACCCCATCAGATTTTCTTCGTATAACCCCAGCGTCGATCGGATGCGTCGACGTCATAATGATACTTCTAGGACCAATTCGCACATAATCCTCTAATACAATACCGCCGACAGCATCGAGGAGGCATCCCTCGGCAATTCCGACATGGTATCCGATAGAGAGTTTATTTGATCGTATCGACGTAAGTTTTGCAATCCAGGGGTCCTTTCCGACCGGTATACCCGCTAATCTTAATAGCTTGGGGCGAATTGATAATGGGACTAATCTACTTGACTGAAATGTAAGGATGAATTTGTTAACTATCCTTTTCATTCTCAACATTTTCGAATAAAGCCTTTAGATTTTGAACTTTTGCAGCATAGTGTTAGGAAAAATGTTTTCTTAGCGCTTGGTTCTTTCTCACAATATCGTGATTTACAGGTTCTTGTGCAGGGGCACAAGCCAGCATGCCCCCTAAATCTCCTGCTACCCGGCGGCCTTAGAGCCCGTCTGATAACATCCGGCAGGGGTTGAGTGGCCGGGATGGCGGTGATTCCAGAAGGGTGCTGAAGCCTGATCTGGATGTACCATGTGGACCTCGACCACTCGCCGGCAGCATAGCCGTTCGCGCCTGCGCTACGAAACCGACCTGACCGATGCGGAATGGGCCGT
>NZ_JAKSYQ010000171.1:0-607 GCF_022829665.1 Methylobacterium sp. E-041
GGTCGAGCGCTTCTTCAGCAAGATCAAGCACTTCCGCGCCGTCGCCACCCGCTACGACAAGGATCCCGATAACTTCCTCGCCAGCGTCAAACTCGCTGCCGTCCGGGTCTGGCTGCGAACTTTATGAGTCCGCGACCTAGCGCTCGACGAGATGATCAAGCGGCGCTGAGGCCGCGGTATCTAGGTCCGAGACCACATACAGAGGCGGCTCGGTTTGTTTGAACCGCAACTTAGGCTTAGATAAGCGGATATCTTGCCGGTTCCCGGCGGGCGCGGAATGCGGCAGCCTGTCGAAGTAGGCTTGGTCGGGCGTTCGGCATTCAAGTCTCGAATAGAGTTTTCACCCGCTGTAAGAGGCGAGGTACCGGGCAATCTATACGTGCGCCGTACTCACGCTGTCGTAGGCGTGCAGATAGATTTCTTCGTATTCGGCCGAGCGCCACAGACGCTCGACGAAAATATTGTCGCATCATGCGATTCAGCCGTCCATGCTGATGGTGATCCCGGCCTTCAGCAGCACACTGGTGAAGTTGTGGGTGGTGAACTGCTTGCCTTGTGATCAGTGTTGACTATCTCCGGCTTGCCGTGCCGGGCGGACGCGTTGGGT
>NZ_JAKSYQ010000280.1:0-5045 GCF_022829665.1 Methylobacterium sp. E-041
GGATTGCTGGTTCAAGGCAGAGTGTCGCTTTTATTTCGCATCGCTTGGGATTCAGAGGCTTACCGGGTGGGGGCACCAGTTAGAAAGGTATGCGTGCGATAAGTTCCCGCCAGGGCGGGCTTGGCTCGAGAGGCGCGAATCGGGCGCTGTGTCCGTCTTTTGGTTGACACGGGGATCCGGTCATCGAGAACCCGCAAGGGCTGATCGACGTGACACAACGCAACCCTGCGCCGCGCCCTGCGCTTCGCCTGGCCCGCCTCGCCGTCGCCGCCGGGCTGCCGGCCGGTCCGGCAGCGCCGATTCCGGCGTCTCGGACGCTGCCAGCCCGGCCGCCCGCCCGGCGGCGACGGCGAGGCCGGCCAGCCGACGCGCGGGGCGCGTCGCAGGTTTGCGTTGTGTCACGTCGATCAGCCCTTGCGGTTTCTCGATGACCGGATCCCCGTCTCACCCAAAAGACGGACACAGCGCCCGTTTCGCGCCTCTCCAGCCAAGCCCGCCCTGGCGTGACCTTATCGCACTCCACCCTTTCTAACTGGTGCTCCCACCCGTTAAGCCTCTGAATCCCAAGCGATGCGATATAAAAGCGACACTCTGCCTTGAACCAGCAATCCGATCGGGCAAAAGAGCAGCCCTACAACTGAAACCACGAGCCCACTCCATCAAAACCACCTTAGCCTCGGCATCTAACGAACTCGAGATGAAGCGAAATTTGCCCCAAGCAGCCCGCAGACGAGCAGGAGGACCTCCGCCTCGTAGCGACACGAGGATGCCCTACGCAGAGGTCACATCGGCACTACAACCACTGCTTTGATCCCTCGAGGCTCTTCAGGTACAAAAGAATATCATAGCCACCAGATTAGATAGTGCCCCATCTGAGAGTATTAAGTATTTCAGAAAACGCCCTGTCGAGCATAGAATGCCGTGCCCTTCTTGATTTTAGGATTTATCCTCAATCTCATCCAGCCGGCCTCTAGTTCGAGGCGTGATGATGCGCTTGAGTATTATGCAAAGATCGCTGCAGCATCGCTCTTTGCAGAAGTTCAATGCCCAAAATTTCGTGTACGTGCTGGGCAATTAACAACCCTGCGAATGGCAGCATCAGTCTCTAACAACGAAGAACCTATTATCGAGGATAAACTTCGCAAGTGGTCTATAGAGGTTCGACGAGCATACGTGCGGAATGGATCGGCGGACTGGTGCTCCGAGGTGTACGACCTGCTTGGACCGTCTGGAACAATGGAGAAAGAAATTTTGTCGAAATAAGCGATGTCGACAACGCCCAAACTTCGTCTAGCTTCCATTAGGGAGCATAGCCTCTTTCAGCGATTGCGCTCAAGATACGAGAGCAAGTCAATTGCGTGGCCGCAATTGAAAGTGGTCCATATTCAATCTGATAAGCCAGTGCTAAAAATAAGACACCAATAGGTATTCATTATATTATAAGATAATATCTATTGAGTCTGCTGTTCGATACGCCCAAAATCAACTTTATACTTAGCTGCAGCAGCATTAGCCGCAGCTTGCGACTTACGTCGAGCAATCACTGCCGCGTAGCGACGAGCACGAATAAGCTTTGCCAGTCGACGGTGGGCAAGAATTCGTGCGTACCTACGCGAGATGCGTTGGTTCGTTGACGCAAGCGTTCGGTCAACAATTGGGGTTGAAAGTAGCCTTGCTGTTGGCGAGGCCGATGCCAAATACCTGGCTGTCGTACGCGAGGATCTTTCTAAGACAGCAATGGGATCAACGAGTGCGGAGTAGCTCTTAGGGGATCGACGCGAAGCCGCCGGTCTTGAATCGCATCCGTCACAAATCGACCCGCTCAGCGTGCGAAACCCACGCTCCTCAGCTTGCCACTTCTCACGTAACGTTGCCGCTGACGAAGCCTCAGGCAGCAAGGCCAACGCAGCAAACACCAACGTTGCGTTGACGATGTGCGCATGAATTTTCACCGGCAACCTCGGCAGCATGACATCGGTATGAGCGCTTCGTGCATTCTCTGCGCCAGCCCAAAATGACACATTTTTCGATGAGGCCACGTCAACTCAGCCACGTGGCGACCGCATGACCATCTGAAATCATCGCTATGGTAAACATCTAAAAACTAGCTCTGCCTCGCAATATCAGCTACGGCGGAGTGCAAAATTCACAACTGCATGCTGTTTGTATCATGCGGAGCCAATCATAGCCACTCGATGCAGGGGCTACTTTGACAAGAGATTTTGGCCAAAATCAGGTTATGACCACCAGAGACTTCGGATCAACTACGAGGCTGCAGCTTGCATCGTTGACCTTCTCGCCTGCGGTTCTAAGCCCGTGATAGCAGCCGCGTTCAAACGAGCTCACCGGCGTAGCCAAGCACTTCTTGAGTCGCTCGCAGGGGCATCGGATCATAAAGTCCTCTGGGTTGCCTGTGTTTCCACGGCTCTACTTTTGCATGTAACATTTTTTGTATCGATCGCTGAAATATCTGTGCCCAAAGACAATGAAATTATATCAACGAAGAACAACGAAATTACCTTAGAGTTTGACGTTCTATCAGCTGAAGCTGCTGGAATGGCTGCTTCTTCGCTACCTGAAGATAACGTTTCAGACGAAAAACTAGCCGCTCGTTCGGTAGAGTCGCCAACGATAACGTCGTCGGAAGACAAATATTTTATTGAAGCAAGATCTAAAACATCAGGGTCAACTAGTCAGCCGGAGAGTCTGGCTCTGAGCTCAGCGAGGGATACACCCTCGCAAGAGAGGTTTCATTTTGAAGATGCGAATGCCCTTGCTCAGGCCGCGGCAGATAGAGCTATCTCAGAGGCACGGGCGCAGAATGCGAAACAGGCGGAGCAGCGCATACGGAAGACGTGGGAGAAGCAGCTTGTTGTCCACCTCACTCGCTACCGTAGTTACCCAACCATAACAGCCGATCAGAACGCGCAGGTTACTCTTAGCTTTGTTCTGGACCAGAGTGGTCATGTCGTGAGTGCTACGGTCGCCAAGAGTTCCGGAGAAGCAGCTATCGACCAAGCGGCACTGACTATGATGCAACGGGCCGATCCAGTACCGGCTCCGCCAGCTTCCGTAGCAGCTAAGGGCCTGAACTTTAGCCTACCAATTGTTTTCACATTGAACACAGGCAAAAGAAAAATGCTTCGGAAGGTTGAGTAAGCGTTAATTATATTGCAGCATCTTAAGCTTTATGACTATCGTGATGAGTCTTTTGTGCTTGAGCCAATAACACTTGCGAAGGCTGAGCGGCGGTATCGCTGGCGTACGATCTGATCGATCCTATGGCGGCATTAGAACGATGCCACGTCGTGGCAATGCCCAGGGAGGTGGCCCCTACCACCAAACGCAGCCAATCTTCATCCGCTGGGCATCATGACGGGACTCCCGCGGCTTTTGCGCGGTTTGAAAGCCAAATGCTGCGCGGGAAGCAAAATAGTTTTATTTTCTCTCGCCAAGCGATCAGAAATGTCATTATCATTCCTGGACCCGCCGGTGTGTGACCGCGTTGGTGGGCTCTTAATCGTTCTCGTGCACGATGGTCTGCGGGACGCTATGGGATCGTGATCATGCACTGGGCTGCCGTTGGCCTTGCCGCTTATGCCGTCGGCTTCCTCGAGTTCTGGCGCCTGTGTCAGGACGCCCCATTGATGCGAGAGGATCCCGTGTCGAACGCGCCGTCACCACGCTAGGTCCCGTACCAACCCAGCAGCCAGATCAACGTCCAGCCGATCGCGCCGATCCAACCGACGACGACCATCAGCACCATCATCAAGATCAGGATCGAGCCGAAACGATCGAACAAGCGCCGGCCGATCCCAACTTTCTGAACGGGAAACGGCGGATCCCCTGTTTCGTTTTGCAATAAACTCACGGCTCAGCCCTCTGTTTCGGACTGAGTAGCAAGTGACGCTCCCAAATTGTTCCATCACGAGCCCAATCGTCGCAGAGCGTTTACAGGGCTGCACGATCCAGGAATGTCCCCATAAGGTCGGGCTTTACCACTTACGTTGCTCGCCGCGCTTCCGGCTTGGAGTTCGTCGGCATGCGGTCTTTGCTCCGCACTTCAAACGTTCGACGCCGCTGCCCGGCCGCGATAAAGCGACCAAGGAACAGGCCGAGGGGGAGCGATACCGCGAACCAGCCGCCAAGAAGGCGCAAAGCCTTCCTCATGCGTCCTCCGACAGGGTAAATCCGCCAGACAAATGCCCCTCCGGTGGTGGCAAAAACGTCCGAAGGGATTCAGAAGCGCCGAATTCTGGTCGCAATACGCCGGGCAATCCAGCCCGCACTCCACTGCCAAACCCTGTCCGGCACCCCGTAAACGTGCCGTGCCACCGCGATGCTGCTCGCCAGCACCCAGAACACACCAGCCAAGGCATGCAGCCACAGGCCAGGAGCCTCGTCAGGCTCGGCATAGTCGTACCAAAGCGGGTCGTTCTCGTCCAAAGCTGATCCCTCCGCAGCGCAAACCCAGCGTGCCGCGAGGGTCTTAGCAAATCATTTACCAACCCGCTTGTCACCATCCGTGCGTGGCAGAACAGCCCGTCTCAGGCGGTCCCCACACACCATGATGAGGTGGATCAGGTTTCGTTGCGCATCGGGCGCATGAGTGCGCCGAGCAGGAAGGCCAGCTGCGCGCAGATCAGAAGCGTCAGGCCCCGGCGAACGCACGCAGCAGGGCTCAAGTGGAAGCTATAGACGCCATAAGCCACCTCGAGGGCTACGATCGGGACAAACACCACAGCCAGCCAGATCGAGCCAAATCGGCCCAACCCCAGGCCGAGCAGGGCATTCAGCAGCAAGGCCTTCATTACCTGTCTCCGCCGGCTGATGACAGCCAGGCCGGCGTCCTACCCTGCCCAGGATTGCCGCAGCAATGTCGCCCGTGCTGGTGGGGTCAGCGACTGCCGCGTTGAGCCAGGACCGCCGGGATCGTGCGCAGCATGATGGCGATGTCGCGACCCAGCCCCCAATGCGTAGCGTAATCGAGATCCAGCGCCACCCGCTCGGCATACGAACAATCGCTGCGCCCCGACACCTGCCAC
>NZ_JAKSYQ010000281.1:0-2198 GCF_022829665.1 Methylobacterium sp. E-041
CCAGCCCCGCTACCATCGCATTAAGGGTACGCTTCAAGCGACCGATCTCGTTGTGGCCGCCTTCCCCGAGTGTACCTGTCAGGTCGCCCTCGCCAACATGCTCGACGAAGGTCATCACCCGCCCGAGCGGCCGGACGATCAGCCGGTTGATGGCGATCCCGATCCCGATGCAGATCAGGAGCGTGAGCAGGGTCCCGCCCCAGAGCGCGAGGCTCTCGTTGCGCTCGGCCTGCGTGACGCGAGCGGCCTGTGCCGCACGAGTCTGTTCTTCCAGATTGTCGATGGCGATGAGCTTGCTGCGCAGGGTGTCGAAGAACTGCTTGCCCCTGCCTTCGGCCTCGATACGCACCCCATCCGGTCGCGTCTTCGGATCCGCGGCCTGACGTATCGCGGTTTCGCCGATGTCGGTTTGCCAAGCGCGCGCTGCCGTCACGGCATCGGCAAACAGACGCGAACGCTCGGCATCGTTGCCGATCAAGGTCCTCAAATATGTGATCGTCTGGTCCAGGGCCGGCCGCCCCGCGCGGTAGGGCTCCAGGCTGTTCTCGCGCCCGGTGATCAAATAACCGCGTAGGCCGGTCTCCTGGTTCAGCATGGCGGTGCGGAAGGCATCCAGCCCCCGAACCACTTGGGTCGAGCGGTCGAGGGCGTCGGTCGCATCCTGCAGGTGGTTGCGTGTGGCTAAGATCGCCCCGCTGCTGAGAACCGACACCAGCGCGATGACGCCGATCGCACCTCCAAGCGTGCGGTTGAGGCCAAACGTGTTCGGCATTTTCGAGCGTTCCTACGCAGGCCTACGGACACTGCCTTACGGCAACCGCCATCGCGAGCGCAGTCGGCCAAATCAGCAGCCAAATCAAGCTTGTGAGGATCTCATAAAACGATGACAGCGATCGGGATGAGTCCCCGCTGACCCGATCTTGCCCGCCTACAGAAACCCGCTCCCCGAGTGTTCTTTGAAAGCGTTTGCCCTTCTGATGTAGCCCACCACCGTGCGCGGATCGCGGTGTCCTGACTGATCCATGATGCGGGCGAATCCCACCCTGGTCATAGGTCGAGCCCCAGCCGCGCCCTTGCGACGTGTTTCCCGTAAGCCTTCGCCATCTCCCACGCGAGCGACAGGCTCTCGGACTTTGCAGGGGCTATGCTGCCTTCAGCTCATGGATGGTGCCCAGCACCTCGGCGCGCTGGACTTCTAGGCGATGGATGAGCGGGCGCAGGTCGCCGTCGCCGTTGGCGGCGACCTCAATCTCGCGGCACAGGCGCGACAGGCGGGTGAAGCCGAGCATGCCGGCGGCCGAAACCAGCGCGTGCGCGTCGTGGGCGACCTGGACCCGGTCGTCCTCGTCGGAGCGGAAGCGGTCGCGCAACTCGCTGCCCATTAGGTCGAGCAGCGTCGCCACCCGTTCCAGCCCGAACCCCTCCTTCAAGGCGCTGAACACTGCCCCGTCGAGGACGGCGTCCTGGCCGTCCGGTGGCACGGCCGCCAGCGCTGGGTGGGTCTCGCGCTGGGGTCCTGTCCAACGCGCGATGGTGGCGTAGAGGTCGGCGCGCCGGAACGGCTTGCCGACATGGTCGTTCATGCCGGCCGCGCGCAGGTCGTCGATCTGCTTCGGCAGCACGTTGGCAGTCATCGCCACGATCGGGATCTCGCAGGCCGGCGGCGGCAGGGCGCGGATGCGGCGGGTCGCGGTCAGGCCGTCCATCACCGGCATCTGCATGTCCATCAGGACGAGGTCGTAGCCCCTGCCCTGCTTCACGGCCGCCTCGACCGCGACGATCGCCTCGGCGCCGTCCTCGACCACGTCGACCACGTAGCCCTGCGCCTCGAGTACCGCGCAGGCGAGCTTTTGGTTGAGCGGCACGTCCTCGGCCAGGAGCAGCCGCACGGGCCGTCCACCTATCTCGATATCCGCTGCTGCAACAGGATGTTCGATCGTTGGCCGTTCCCCCGGGGGCAGGGTCAGGGTGAACCAGAAGGTCGAGCCGACGCCCTCGCGGCTGTCGACGCCGATCTCGCCGCCCATCAACGAGAGCAGGTGGCGGCAGATCACCAGGCCGAGGCCGGTGCCGCCGAAGCGCCGGCTGATCGAGCCGTCGACCTGGCTGAAGCGCTTGAACAGCCGGTCCTGCTGCGCCGAATTGATCCCGATGCCGGTGTCGGTGACCTCGAAGCGCAGGTCGTGGCCGCGCGCCCC
>NZ_JAKSYQ010000282.1:0-324 GCF_022829665.1 Methylobacterium sp. E-041
CCTGCAACGACGCCTAAACGTTCTCTGCGAAGTTACGGGCCGCTGGTGGGCGTCGAGCGTGTCCTGATGCATCGGGTAGACCTTCCCATGGTTGCGCGTTTCAGTCCTTGAGACAGGTGCTCATGAAGCGCTTGCGCTCGGCGCCCTTCACACACCCTAGCGTGCTGCGAAGCCGAGTGGAGCACTGCGGCAATTGAGATGGGCAGGGTTGGTGGAAACAACGCCCGCGTTGCAGCCTCCTTGCGTGCCGACATAGAGCGGGGTTCCGTCTGAGCCCACGTTGGTAAGAAAGCCGATAGGCCGCGTGCCGGCATTGAGATAGTT
>NZ_JAKSYQ010000172.1:0-318 GCF_022829665.1 Methylobacterium sp. E-041
TTCGAAGCTCGACCAGATCAACAAGGACAACGTCAAGAACCTCCAGGTGGCCTGGACCTTCTCGACCGGCGTGCTGCGCGGCCATGAGGGCGCCCCGCTCGTCATCGGCAACATGATGTACGTCCACACCCCGTTCCCGAATATCGTCTACGCGCTCGACCTCGACCACGAGGCCAAGATCGTGTGGAAGTACGAGCCCAAGCAGGACCCGTCGGTGATCCCGGTTATGTGCTGCGACACGGTCAACCGCGGCCTGGCCTACGCCGACGGCGCCATCATCCTGCACCAAGCCGACACACCGGTCGTCTCGCTCGATGC
>NZ_JAKSYQ010000283.1:0-16504 GCF_022829665.1 Methylobacterium sp. E-041
CTCCGCAGATCATCGGCCGTGAAATCCTGCCGCAACGCCACCGCAGCCGACATGGCAAACCCTCCCGGTTCGCCTCATCGAATCAGATCCGCCCACGCAACGAAACCCCGTGAGTCACCCTCAGCGTCGATTGGTATTATACCCCTAAAGTCCCCACGGGGACGGACCCGGAGGGCTTCGCCGAGTTCTGGCAGGCCTACCCGAAGCGGGATGGCGACAACCCCCGGAAGACGGCTGTCCGGGCCTACGCCAAGGCGGTCCGTGATGGCGCTGAGCCAGCGGCCATCCTCCGTGCCGTTCGAGCCTATGCCTCCGAAATGCAGACGAAGGGCAAGGTCGGAAGCGAGTTCGTTGCTCAGGCCACCACGTGGCTCAACCAAGGTCGGTTCGAGCGCTTCACCAAGGGTTCGGAGCCCCAAGCGGGGGGTGTGCAGACTGATGCCGAAACCCGGCTCGCCAAGGTGCCGGAGAGCGAGTGGCGCAGCCGTCTAAGCGTTTGGCAGAGCCGCGGCGGTCACTGGCCCTGGCAGCAGCTGACCGAGCCGCCTGATGACTGGCGGACGAAGGTCCCGCCTCACCTCCTTGCCGAGATTGGGATCGTCCACGAGGACACCGACAAGCGCGTCATGCCCTTACGGAGAACCGGCTGATGGTCTCGCCCCTATCCGCCCTATACAACCAACCCGATGAGATCAGTACCGTGATCCGCCCCAGCACCCCTGGGCACTTGGTAGCCTCGCCCACGACCTCACCGGTAGAACCGGCGCAACTCACACCTCCAATTTGGCGGGAGACCGCGCCCGTCGTTGCTGCCCTCATCGCCATCCTGAGGGCGATGGAGAGTGGACCAAAGGTCGGCCCCGCCGTGAAGGCGTACCACTCTGCCGTTCGTCGCCAAGGGCAGGAAGCCGCAACGATCGGCGGACACGACGCGATGGAGGCTGTGCTGCGACAGGTCGTCGAGGCCGCTCCGGATCAGGCTGGACGCGAGGCTGCCCTTACAAAGGCATGGGCTGGACTTCTGGAATGGCCTCAATGAGCGTCGGCCTTATGCTCATGACCGTCGCGGCGGTGAAGGCGCAGTTCGCTTACTCGCGCCAGTTCGATGAGGCCAGTGCCCCTTACCAGCTCGCCCGGAGCGCCATCCTGTACGCCTTGGCTGGATCTGCGTGCTTCATCGCGGCGAAGGTGATGCGATGATGTTCGACACCTTTGCCTACCATCCAAGTCCGAGGGCCCGCGTGTCCTCACTCGGCTCGGCCGCCCGTAGCTTCTCGATCACCACCATCAGTGTCGCGAGGGCTGCTGCACGCGGTTCGGCGACTTTTGCATCCCGCTTGTCGAGTGCCTCCGCGAACGCGACTGACGCTACCACTGCTGCTGCGATTGCCATGTCGAGTGCCGGCCGGACGACGACGCGCCGCTTCAGGCTCGCTGCCGTGCTCGCTGCTGCCGAAGCCACCACCTCACGCATCCCCAGCGTACCGGTTTCGATGGCTGAAATCCAAGGGCGCATGACGGTTGCGAGCAACGGAGGTAGCTCAGCCGTTTCCAATGTCTGCGCCATGAAGTTTCTGTCCCGAACCGCCGCCCGCTCGTCGGCACGCGCACTGTATCCAGCAAGGCGGCATGGCCAAGCTGAAACGGTATCGGGGGCACAGGCATGACCCCGCGCGAACGCGCCGCCTACAACGCCGGCCTACGCGCCGCCATCCACGCCGCTCGAACGACGGCCATCGCCATGGAGACCGCACCTGGCGCAACGGATGTGCGCAAGCAGGCTGCGGTCGCCGCTCTCTACGCCTTCGCCGAGGCTGCTGGCTCGCTGGCCCTCACTTCGAAGCCCGATCCAACCCACGAGGAACCGTGATGAACGACCTGCACAAGCGCCTCGCCAAGCTGGAGGTGGCAACCGCGCCGCCGGCCATCCCTCGTCAGACCCACCGGTTCCTGATCGAGGGACCTGCCGGATTGCCGCCTGAGGATGCCGTCGCGTTCCTGCGTTCGAGCGGGCACGCGGTGCGGGACGAGGACTTCAACATCATCCGGGTCGTCACCGACGCCGAGAATGGTCAGACGATCAATCTGCCGTTGCGCGACCGCACGGCGGAGGTCCGTCAGGGATAGCCCCGCGCCTGTATTTCTCCTGTACTATCAGGCGCATGACAGTGGCCGCGGGCATCAGTTTTAGCGTGGATCGAAGGACATGGCGGAGAACATAACGCAGTTCGGTAAGGGGCAGAGCGGCAACCCGAACGGGCGGCCCAAGGGCTCGCGCAACCGCACGTCCCTGGCGATGGAAGCCATTCTGGAGGGCGAAGGCGAGGCTCTGACCCGGAAGGCGATCGAGATGGCGTTGGACGGCGACGGGCCGGCGCTGCGCCTCTGCATGGATCGACTGATGCCGGCGCGGAAGGATCGCCCCGTCACGTTCGAGCTACCCGCGATCGAGAGCACCGCCGACATCCCCAAGGCTACGAGCGCGCTGCTCCACGCGGTGTCCTCGGGCGATCTCACGCCATCCGAGGCGGCCGATGTCGGCAAGGCGATCGACGCTCACGTGAAGGCCATTGAGGCGCACGAGTTCGCGGAACGCCTCGCAGCCCTGGAACAGGCATCTGGAGGAAAGCGATGACACCGCGTGCGATCGACAGGTTGACCCGCCTGGAAGCCGAGTCTGCACCCTCTTCGGCCGGCAAGCACCTCGTCTTTCAGGTCGAAGCTCCGCCTGGGACGCCGGTCAGCGACATCGTTGCCTTCCTGAAAGCCCGCGGCCACGCCATCCACGACGGCGACGACGCCTTCGTGATGAACGTTGGGGCCTACCGCATGGCCGAGGGCGAGCCGCCGCGGGATCTGTCTCCCGCCATCCTGACGGAGGAGGCGCGTGCACAGGCCGGGGCAGCCGGCCAGTGGCCGAAGACCTGCGCTGCCTTCACCTTCCAGTTGGACCGGCCGAGGAACGTGCAATGACCCCGAAGCTGATCGAGCGTCTGAACCGCCTGGAAGCCGGACAGGCGGGGCGCGGCGGCCAGGGACCGGCATCCCGTAAGTTGACCCAGGTCTGGCTCCGGGCCGTCGCCATTGCGCTCGGCGGCTATCCTCGGCCGCAGTCCTCGGCCTCGCCGCATCTGGAGGACTCCTACAGCGACGGCTTCGCTCGGGCGCTCGGGTATGCCGATCACGACGACATGGAGGCCCAGGCCGAAACGAGCCCTGATGAGTGGGGCCAGCGGATCGAACGGGCGGACGCCGCCCTGTGCCAACGGTACGGCGCTGCCGCCTGCCCTGATCCGCACAGCTGCAGTTCCGAGATGATGATCGCGGCGCTGAATGAGTGGGCCGGAGCGAAGGCGCAGAACCCTGACTGGCCCGCGGCAGACGATAGCGGCACCCTCGCCCGCGCCCTCACCGCCTATGGCGTTCCGGCCGAGCCCGTGGAGACGCACTAATGACCTCGAACCTGATGACGCGGCTGACCCGGCTCGAAGGGCAAGCTGTTCCGCCTCCTGCCATGGCCAACCCATTGAACCCTGGCATCCGACTGTTGCTGCTGCTCCTGGCTGTCCACGCTGGCGGCCTCGGGGCCAAGCAGTCCATAGCTGAGGGCGTGGCGCGGGCGCTCGGTTACGAGCATGTCAAAGAGATGCGGGCTGCGATGCAGGCCGAGGGGGCAGCCTTTATCGAGTGGAACTCCCGGCACCGCGAGGCGGTCACGCTGCTCCTGAGCCAGCGGAACGGCGGGCCGGCGACTGGGATGGACCGCAACGAGGTGGCGATCCGATCCTTGATCGCGGACATGCCCGAGGCGTTCCAGGCGTACCCCTACCTCGTAGACGCAGAGCCGGCGATCATCCTCGCGACTGAATGGGTGAGCCTGTGACGCCGACCATCTTCAGCAAGCGCCTGGCCGCCCTGGAAGCTACCCGAGAGACCATGCCCAGGCACTACACGCCTGATGAGATCGAGGCCGCTCGGCTCCGGTATGAAGCCCTTCTGGGGGAGCCGTGCGAGCGTACCCCGCAGCAGGCGGCCTACTACGCGACCCGGACGCTAAAAGAGATCGCCGCGGACTACGACGCCATGCTTAGGGGTGCTTCGGCGCCATGGCTTTGATCGCGTGCTCTGCGTCACCGGCATAGAACCGACCGCGGACAAGTGGGCGGCGCCGTACGTGGACTGTCGGAGTTGTGTCACGGACCGTCCCGAGAAGGTTGGGAGCACGATCCCCCCAGCTGCATGCGCCTGTATATCACTCAGCAGCGACTGAGCCGCCTTGATCATCAGAGCGATGGGCGAACTGTGCCTCGTAGAGGCGCTGATAAGTACCGCCGGCAGCAAGCAGCGCGTCGTGACGCCCCTGCTCGACGATGCCGTCCGGGCTCACCACTACGATGCGGTCGGCGTTGCGGATCGTAGCAAGGCGGTGGGCGATGACGAGCGTCGTTCGACCCTGAGCCAGCTCGGTCAGGGAGTCCTGGATCGCCCGTTCGGTCTCGCTGTCGAGCGCCGAGGTGGCCTCGTCCAAAATAAGGATCGGCGGGTTTTTGAGGAAAACGCGGGCGATCGCCAGACGCTGCTTTTGGCCGCCCGACAGTTTCACCCCACGTTCGCCGACCACCGTGTCGAGGCCCAAGGGAAGGCCGGCGATCAGCGCGTCCAGCTTCGCCCTGCGCGCGGCCTCGACGATCGCGGGCTCGTCTGCGTCGAGGCGGCCGTAGGCGATGTTCTCGCGGATCGTGCCGGCGAACAGGAATACGTCCTGCTGCACGATGCCGATCTGCCGTCGCAATGAAGCCAGCGTCATGTCGCGGATGTCGGTGGCGTCGATTGTGATGCGACCAGCCTCAACCTCGTAGAAGCGCGGGACGAGCGAGCAGAGGGTGGTCTTGCCGGCCCCCGATGGGCCAACGAAGGCCACGGTCTCGCCAGCGTCGATCGCAAGGTGGAGGCCCGACAGGACCGGGCGGTCCGCCGTGTAGCCAAAGCACACGTCATCGAAGCGAATGTCGCCGCGCAGGGCTGCGACCGCGACTGCACCCGGCCGGTCTACGATGTCTGGCGCCGTGGCCATCAGTTCGGAATAGCGGCGGAAGCCGGCGATGCCCTTCGGGTAGGTCTCCACAACCGCTCCGATCTTCTCCAGCGGCCGGTAGAACACCCCGACGAGCAGCAGGAAGCCGACGAACCCGCCGGCGGAGAGTTCGCCCCGCACTACGAAGGCGGCGCCGCCGAGCAGCACCACGATCTGCACCAGCCGCATGCCGAGGTAGTTGATCGACAGGCTGGTGGCCATGATCCGGTAGGCTTCGAGCTTGGTTTCGCGGTACTTCCGGTTGTCGCTCGCGAACAGGCGCTTCTCGTGCGGCTCGTTGGCGAAGGCCTTCACGACGCGGATCCCGCCCACGTTCTCCTCAATGCGCGCATTGAAGGCGCCGACCCGGCCGTACTGCGCCTGCCAGTTCCGGGTCATGCGTCCGCCGTAGCGCAGGCTGACGAAGGCGATCACCGGCACGATGCCCGCGGTGAGCAGGGCGAGCGGCGGATGCACGAGGATCATCAGGGCGAAGGCGCCGACCAGCGTCATGACCGCGATGAACAGGTCCTCCGGCCCGTGATGGGCGACCTCGCCGATCTCCTCCAGATCCTTGGTTACCCGGGCGACGAGGTGTCCGGTCTTCTGGTTGTCGTAGAAGCGAAACGAGAGCTTCTGGAGATGGTCGAAGGCGCGCGCCCGCATCTCGGTCTCGATGTTGATGCCGAGCACGTGGCCCCAGTAGGTCACCACGACCATCAGGCCGGCATTGGCGACGTAGATCGCCGCCAGCGCCGCCGCAGCGACGAGGATCAGCGTCCAGTCCTGGCGCGGCAGCAGCTCGTCGACGAAGCCTTTGACCGCCATCGGGAAGCCAAGCTCCAGCAGGCCCGAGAGGACGGCGCAGCCGAAGTCGATCAGGAACAGGGTCCGGTGCGGGCGGTAATAGGCAAGAAAGGCCTTCAGCATGGGGCTTTCGGGTGATCGACCGGGCACGCGGCGCCGCAGGAGGCGATGCCGGGCAGCCGGTAGCGCATACAGCACACGCGGCGGCGGCGCTCCCCTGCGGCGAAGGCCTGCGCCAACGGGCAGCGGCCGAAAGCGTCCGCATCGCAACGGCTGAGGCATGCCTCCGCCTGGGCCGCGATCGGCGCGGCGAGCCCCGCATCGAGGTTCAGCGCGCGCAAGGTGACGTCGGCGGCAACGCCCGCATTGGTCCAGAGCACGCGGCGCGACACGCCCGAATGGGCATGGCAGAGGTCGAAGAACGGCCGCAGGTGCTCATCAACGAGTGGCGCTAGCGCGGCTTCGGACCCCGCCAGCGGAGGCTCGGCATCGGAGAGCAGGAAGCGCGAGATGGTTCCGGCCTCATCGCATTCGAACCCGGTCCGATCGAAGGCGATCGGGAGCGCCTGCCCGAGGCGGCTCAGGGCGGTGAAGTACGGGATGATCAGGGCGGCGAGATAGGACTGGGTCCAGAGCGAGACCACCGCGCGCCGGTCCGCCGGTCCGAACGGTCTGCCGAACCCGTCGATCACGGCGTCGAAGGCCGCCCGGGAGCGCAGGGTTGAGAGCGACTGGGTGCCGGGGCGGTCCACCCCCGCTGCGATCCGGCCGCCGAAGGCCGCGAGCGAGGCCGGCACCTGCGCGATCACCGCCTCGATCATGCGAGCCCCCCGGCGCGATCGGCGTCCAGGGTCCGGCCGATCGCCGCCCGCAGGCACAGGACCGCGACAGCGTAGAACGGGATCGCGAGGGCGAAATAGGTCGCCCAGCCGACGAGGCCGGCCAGTGCCGGAGCCGCCACGCGCAGCGGCATCGCGGCAAAGAATGCGGCCCCGAACAGCAGCGCGTAGTCGGTCGCGGGGCGCGGCCCCTGTGCCCAGCGATAGATCGTGTTGAACACCGGCACGCCAAGGCCACCGCCGCAGACGAAGCCGAAGATCGTTGCCGCGATGGCGAGGCTGGATGAGCCCGCGGCGCTCGCCGCCAGCATCGCGCCGCCGCAGGCGACCACACCGACCGCCGAGATCGTGATCAGGCGGATCGTCCCGACCCGCCGGACCAGGGCGCCCGAGAACGCCGCCATGACGAAGTTGATGATCGGCGCGACGCTGCCGGTCACGAACCCCACCTCGGAGAGCGGCACGCCGAGATCGAGCAGCACGAGGTTGTTAACGCCCGACACCGCGAACATCGCCGCGAAATACAGGCCCAGCACCAACACCTGCGGCGCCAGGACCCGGAGGCGGCCGAGGGACCCGGTCTCGTGCCGCGCCACGGCGTCCAGCCGCCGGAGTCGCACCTCGGGGTAGCGCAGCATCGGTATCAGGAAGAGGGTGTTGAGGCCAACGACTGCGAGGACCGCGTTCTGCCAGCCGATGGCCTCGTAATATCCGATCAGCAGGCCGACGCCGGCGGCGCCGCCGAGCGAAGCGCCGCAGAGCTTGGCCGAGGCCACGTAGGGGCGCCGGTCGTCCGGCACGGTCTCGACCACGAGCGCTTCCAGAGCGACGTCCATGGTCGCCACGCAGAAGCAGGTCGCCACAGCCAGGACAAGGAGCGTCGGCAGGGACCACGCTTCCCCCAAGCTTAATACCGCAAGCAGGGCGATGGTGGCGCTTTGCATCAGGGTGATCCAACCGATGCGGCGTGGGAGGTGCGGAAGTCGGATTTTGTCGACGGCGAATGCCCAAAGGAAGGTGAGGCCGACTGGCAGGTTAATCAGTTGCAATAGCCCGATCTCAGCCAGTTCAATTCCGCGCGCCCGCAGGATCAGCGGCGCTCCTCCAGACAGGAAACCGAGCGTCGTGCCAAAGGTAATGTAGAGGCAGAAGAACGGGACAAGCGGTCGTGCCCAGCCCAGTGATCGAACCGGATGCATCGACAACTGCCACCTACGATGGAGAGTGAGGGCACAGGGACCCATGTCCGGTCGCTCGCTTTGCCATCGACGGCGGGAACGGACGGTTCGCGGGCAGACGCATTCGCATTCCGTTCGTGACTGGTAGCGCACCGGAAGCTGGGCGAAGTATCATCTACCCAAATGCATCCCATATTGTTTAGAATGATACCAAACTATCGGCGCCGTTGATTTGTCTATAACACTGCATCTCCGCTCCGTCTTGTCTCAGATTTACTCTGGGTGCGTCTTAGCATGGAGTGCCAAGTATGCGTTGCAGAACCGTCACACATTCCCCTGGTCGTTCAAGCCCCCCTTGTCTCTCGCTGGGCTTAGCCGTAGCCAGAAACCAGAAACGCTAGTTAAATCAGCAGTTTAGTATCGTTATAAACTACGACCCACTGATTGGTGGGCCGGCGCTGGCGTATGTTTTGGGGCGGCAACATGTGTGACCATCTGCCAATCACTTGCTGGAAGCAGCGCAACGTAGTCGCTCGTATCGCTTTGGCCGGCGTCTCGCTTGCAACCTTGAGCGTGAGTGCGTTCGGCCAGGAAGCTACGTCGCCGCGCCGAGGCATCACCAATCCTCCGGCCGAGGCAAGCGTGCAGCTTGAGACGCTGACCGTCGAAGGCCAGGGTGGGCCTGCCGCATCGGTCGCACCCTCCGCTGCTGCTGCCGTGCGCCGGATCGAGAGTCCGACTGGTCCGGTGGATGGCTACGTTGCAACCCGCTCGGCTACCGCCACCAAGACCAACACACCGCTAATCGAGACGCCCCAGTCTATCACTGTTGTCGGTCGCGAGCAGATTGATGCTCAGAAGGCCCAGACCCTGACCCAGGCAACGCAGTACGTTCCCGGTCTATACTCAGGTACTTTTGGTGCAGACTCCCGCATCGACTACTTCACTTTGCGCGGCTTCGTAGCGAGCGATTACGGCCTCTACCGGGATGGCTTACAGCTGCTCAATTTTGGCTTCGGCTACTTCAAAGTTGATACTTTTGGACTGGAGCGCATCGAGATCCTGCGTGGGCCGGCCGCAGTGCTATTTGGTGCAGGTACACCCGGCGGTCTTATCAACCAGGTCACCAAGCGTCCGACGCTTGATCCGTTCGGCTATGTCGAGGTCGGCGGTGGCTCCTTCGGACAGGTCTACGGCGCCTTCGACATCGGTGGGCCAGCCGACGGCTCCGGGCATTGGTTCTACCGCCTGACCGGTATTGGTCATACTGGCGGGACGCAGGTCGACGGCGCGCCGGATGACCGTGTCTATATAGCGCCTGCTTTTACATATAAGCCGGATGGGGCGACGAAGATCACCTTCCTATCGAGCTACCAGCACGACAACACGGCGGTGACGTCGAACTTCCTACCCTATTCTGGTACTGTACGGCCGAACCTCGGCGGCCTGCGCATCTCACGTGCACTCAATGTGGGTGATATCGGCCTCAACACCTTCACACGCGATCAGGCTTACGCGGGGTACGAATTCGAGCACGCCTTCGACGAGACGTGGACTATTCGGCAAAATCTGCGGTACTCTTTCCTCGAAAGCTTTCAAAACTCGTATATCGGCCAGCTCGGCTATAGCGACCCCGCCACCGAGACGCGTCTTGCCCGCTATCAGTTCCGTGATAGCGCCAAGGTTGGCCTGTTCCAGGTCGACAACCAAGCCGAGGCACGTTTCTTCGACGGCTTCTTTAAGCACGATCTGCTGCTTGGCGTTGACTACAAGAACTATCAGCTACATGACAATCAGGCTTCGACCTTTCCGGGGCCGGATATCAGTATCACCGCCCCTGTCTACGGCATGCGCGTCGCCAGTCCGACCCCCTATTTGGTCAATGCGGACTCCTTTACTCAGCTCGGTCTCTACGCACAGGACCAAATTAAGCTGACCGATCGTCTTACCCTCGTCGTTGGCGGGCGCCAGGACTTCGCCGACAACCGTGTGCAGGATCGGCTCACCCCCGCCAACAGCAACGGCCGCAGCGACAACGCCTTCACCTATCGTACGGCGTTTATATACAACTACGATTTTGGCCTTGCGCCATACATCAGCTACTCAACCTCGTTCCAGCCGCAGATTGGTTCGGACGCTAATAACATTGCCTTTAAGCCGGAGACCGGCGACCAGATCGAAGGCGGCGTAAAGTTCGAACCGCCGGGTGCCGGCTACTTTCTGACGTTGGCAGGCTTTGATATTCATCGCGACAACGTACTGACCCCCGTCCCGAACACCTTCTTCCAGTCTCAGATCGGTCAGGTCCGCTCGACTGGCTTCGAAGCCCAGTTCACTGCGACGCTCGCGGAAGGCCTAAATGTCGTCGCCGCCTACACGATCTACGGATTGACCGTGGAAAAAAGCGCCGATCCATCCACCATCGGCAAAGTGCCTGTCAGCATCCCCGAGGATTTCGCTTCTCTGTTTCTCGACTACACAATTCCCACGGGTGACCTGCGAGGGTTTGGCTTCGGCGGTGGCGTTCGCTATATCGGTCGTTCCTACGCTGACACGCTCAACACGCTGCGCGTGCCAGAATACGTGTTGTTTGACGCTCAGGTACATTACAACTGGGACAGGTGGAGGTTTGCGGTCAACGCTACGAACATCGCCGACCGGCGCTTCGTATCTTCCTGTCAGTCGGGCCTCTCATGCTTCTACGGCGACGCTCGCCGAGTCCTCGCAAGCGTCGCATATAAATGGTGAGGTAAGTTCAGACGCCCGTCTGCTTCAGACTGTGATGTGGAGCAGACGGGATCTATTTATTGTTGCTATGCGCCTTATCGTTGGTTCGATTAGCCAAGCTTCGTATCCGCGCATGACGCCATGCTCTATCTGGCTTGCGGCCCCGCGTCGATCGAACCAAAGTTATTGCGAGAGGATCCAAGGCGCGAGCTTCCTCGTGCCAACCTTCTTTTGCCATAGCTAAGAGCATCAGCGTCCAAAATGGCCTGTGACGCCAACGGCGAAATCGTTGATAGATCGTGCTGTGTGAGCCATAAAGCTTTGGGCAATCTGTCCATCGGCATCCGCTCAGAGATACATAAATAATACCTGAGAGTGTGTGACGGTCATCCAATCTTGGCTGCTTGTCGGCTGGGAGATATGTCGAGACGACACTCCACTGAATATCATTGAGCCAAAAAAGCTCTCTCAGGTCTGGCATATCCCGCATCACAGAAACCCGCTCCCCGAGTGTCCCTTGAAGGCGTTCGCTCGGCGGATGTAGCTGACGACCGTGCGCGGATCGCGATGGCCGCTCTGATCCATGATCCGGGCGAGGTCTGCACCCCGCTCGGCCGCCGACGTGATGTAGCCGGCGCGAAGCGAGTGCGCCCCGAAGGTCGATGCATCGAGCCCGGCGGCGGTGCAGTACCGCTTGATGATGTCGGCGACGGCTTGGGTAGTCAAACGGGGTGCGGAATTTTCCGCACCTTTGCCCCCGCGCTCCCGAGGTGAGGAATATTCCTCACCTTTGGGCGGAAGGTGGGTCTCCGATGACCCACCTTCCCTGCCGTTTCCCGACACGTTGTCGGAAAATTCGACATCAGAAGGGTGTCCAACTTGGGCACCCTTGGCCGATCCAGATTTGGATTGACCCCGCACGTTCCCCGATCGTGAAACCGGCCGGAACAGCGGCCCTTCTGTAATCCCGGCCGCATCGAGCCATTCGCGCACCAAGGCAACCGGCCGGATGAAGCGGCCATGCGGGATTGCCTTCTCGAACCCCTGCCCCTCCTGATCGACCTTCGACCGCCGGACCATGACGCGCAGGCCCTCTGCATCGTCGCGGAGGTCGGCCACGTCGAGGGCGACCAGTTCAGACCGGCGGAAGGCCCCGGCGAACCCGAGCGCCAGCAATGCCCGATCGCGCTTGCCTGTGAGAGTATCGGGCGTCCGCATCAGGATCGCGGCCATGATGTCGGCGGTTGCTGCGGCCTTCTGGACCGGAGCTGTGCCGATCCGGCGTCGTATGCCCTTGCTTGCGGCCCGCACGCCTTCATCCTCAGTCGGGTCCGGCTGGCCCGCGAGCTTGTGCGCGTAGCGGATTGCGGCGCAGCGTCGGCCGATGGTGGATGTGGACCGCCCGGCCTCCGCCTCGTGGACGAGGAAACCCGCCACCGCCTCGGGTGTGGCCGGCAACGACCGGAAACCGTACCGAACGCACCAGTCCTGAAACACCCGCGCGTCTGACGTGTACGCCCGCACCGTTGCGTCGGCTTTGCTTGCCTGCTGATAGGTGCGGACAATGGCTGCGGCCTCGGCAGGCAGCCTGTCGGCGGAAGCGACACCTTGGTAGAATTCGGTCGAAAGGCCCGGAGGCTCCGCCATCGCAGCGTCAGCCTTCCCTATCCGGCACGATGCGAACCGAAATCTTACTCTGTTTCATGACGCGAACGACGGCGAGGAAGCGCTTCGCACCGTCTACGAGATCGTACTCACCAAGGTATTTGCCTGCTCGATCTGTTCTCCGAACTACCAGCGGTTCGCGCAGTCCATCACGCTTAATCTCCTCCGCAAGCAACTCGGCTTCTGCCATTGCTTCAGGTCCAACAAAATCATCATAAAGGCGTCCTGCCTCAACGATGAGATTAGCGCGGATCTGCACAGGATCCACACTGCTAGCACGCTCAACATCGATAAGGTCAAGGGTCGCTTGTGCGACGCTGTTCACAGCGCCACCTAGCAAGCTGAGAAAGGCTGCCGCGTCGTCAACGCCGAAGCGCTTGACGAGGGCGACTGCCGACGCCTGGGCTCGGTCTCGCTGTTGCCGAACTTCTGCGCGTCTCTCGGCTCGGAACTTCTCATCTCTCCGCGTACGCGCGGCTTTGCCTCTCTCGTCCTTGGCGCGAAGGGCATCCTCTGCCTCTCGCTGCTCGTCGGACAAGCCTGCGCGCCGAGCCGCCTCGCGTTCGGCCTTGACCCTTGCCTGCTCCGCCTCCCTCGCCTCACGAACCTCCCTCAGGATCGTAGCAGCTACCATCGTCTCGCCAGCCTCGATCCGATGCAGGACGGCAGCACGTACCGGCTCAGGGGTCGATTTTTCGGCAAGCTTATGGACCACGGCGAGCGGCAAACTTCCCACGGTGGGAAGTTTCGGGCCGAAGCTCCGCGCCATATCCATGCACCGATAGGCCGTGGACTTGCTCAAGCCGACCGCGCCCGTGACCCACGAAAGGAACTGGCCGTGTTCCATCTCGCCTTGCGCGGCCAGTAGTTCGTGACCGATCTCGCCGGCCGTCTCGACCGTCTGTCGATACATGCCACGGATGCGGTCGGCTCGCTCCCGCTGGCGCGGGACGATCTCTGCTGGCAACGCGCTGTAGTCGAAGCCGGAGGCGGCGGGCTGTTCGATCGGCGTGGGCATGTCCATCGCGACTGTGCTCCGTTCCTGTTCCTGGGTTGCGGCCATGTCAGATCTCAGCATCGCAGCCCCTTCCCGCCCCGAGCGCTTCCGCGATCATGCCGCCCATCACCTCGTCGGCCCAATCGTGCGGCAAGCGCATGTAGTGACCCGGCCGGCGGATCATTCCGCAGACGAACCGGCCGCCGGCACGTTCGAGCGCCTGGCACGTACCCTCGGTCGGATGGTCGGGAATGTGTTCGAGCGCCACGCCGCAAGCCTGCGTTGCACAGCACCAGCCGCACCCGTTGCAGGGCGAGCCATAGACCGGCTTCACCGGCAGGCGTTCGCCTCGCGTGCCGTCGATCAGGTGGATAGGAGCCATCCCCGCGCCCTCTCTGCTGGCATCAAGTGCTAGCCATCCCTCGATCCAGCGAGGCTGCACCGTTCGGCGGGGTTGTCGCGAGGACTTCGGGATAGGTCACGTAAAGGGCTGTCAGCAGGTTGCGCAGCGTCGCCTCCTTCGCGTCGTTCCGCACCGGGAGTGCAACGGCCTGTTGGAGCCGATCCATCGCATCGGCCAGGACGAAGCGAACCGCGCCTCGGGCCTCAATGGTCTGCGTCTCGTCAGGCATCGAATTCCCCTATCAGAACGACGTTCGCGGCAGCCTTCGCCCAAGGCGTCCAAACTTTCGAGAATGACTATTATCGAAAGCTACAGCGATTTTGCATGTTGTGCAACCTGAAAACCGCGTTTCCTGAAACTCTGAAAACACGAACGCTTTGCTTCATCGGTTCGATCATTCCGGGTTGCGTGAGAACGGGCTTCCGTGGTTTCGGAGCTTCAGCGCATCAGCGATCCCTTAACCACGGAACCGCAGAGTGCCCGAACGCCTGAACCGCCGGACTCCGCGCCCATGCATGTCATCCTCGTCGCGACGCAGAAGGGTGGCGCCGGCAAAAGCACGCTCTGCGCTCACTTCGGGTCGCTTGCCGATCGTCAGGGTAAGACGCTTCTGGTGGACGCCGATCCGCAGGGCTCACTGTCCGGCTGGTATCAGAGCCGCGAGACCGCGAGCCCGCTTCTGGTCGAGGCGGACGCGGATAGCATCGGCGACGTTCTCGACGCGGCACTCGCCGAGGATGTCGAATGGGTCATCATCGATAGCGCTCCGCACAATGCGCCGCTCATGGCCTCGCTCATGTCTCGGGCCAGTGTGACCGTCGTTCCGGTCCGCCCAGGCCCGTTTGATCTAAGGGCGGCTGGTGCGACTCTCGCCATGGCTCGAAGCCTCAAGGCGCCGATCGCCTGCATCATCAACGCTGCCCCGCCGATCACGCGCGAGAACGAGACCTCGATCGTCGCCGAGGCGCGCGCCGTGCTCACCAGCATGGGTGCCCCGGTGTTGCCCGGCCAGGTGTCCCAACGCGCTAGCTTCTCACATGCCCTCATCACGGGGCAGAGCGTGAATGAGTACGAGCCGGATGGCCGAGCTGCCGCCGAAGTCTCCGCGATGTGGTCAGCCGTGACGGCGCTCGCCAAAGCATTTCCCCGTAAGGATTGAGGGCCGACCCATGACGACACCCGTCCGCAGAGGATCGCTCGCCAGCATGGCTGTTCCGAAGGCCGTCACAGCTCCTGAGCCCGAGGCCGCTCAGGCGCCGGCCGAAACCGCAAAGGGAGCACCGAGCCCGAAGTCTCCGACCCCCCGCCGCGCACCGGGCGACGTGAAGACCGTGCAGGCGCGGATCAACAAGCAGGGTTGGAAGGCGCTTCGCGACCTCGCCGCCGATCGCGAGGTCAGCCTTGAGGCGCTGATGGTCGATGCCCTCAACGACCACCTGCTGAAACACAAGCAGCCACCTATCGTGCAGCGCCGGACCGGCGAGCGCGGGACCGAAGGCGGGGAGTGAACGACGAAGGGCGGTCCCATCGGGGCCGTCCCCCCTCATTTGTTCCTCAAACACCGAACCACTGAATACCTGAAACACCGAATAGCATGGTTCGATGTTGCAGGAGTTCAGTTTTCCCTTGTTTCCGGGTCATCACTTGCAGCGCGGTTCGGAGTGTTCAGCCCGAGCGGATAGCCTTGCGCCGACCCCTTGGTGAGTTCGCCTTGTACTGAGCCAGGAGCCTTTCCGCGTCGAGTCGCACGGAAGCCCGTGCGGCCTCGAAATCCTCTTTTGTCAGCGATGGTTCAGGCTGTTGGTCGCCGATCATCTGCGGCGCCGAGGCCTTAGCATTCCGGGGCTTTGCCTTCTGCCGATACGCCGCGCGCATCTCCCTGATCGCCGCGAGAGTGGTGTAAATCCGGCGACCAATCCGCTCGTACCCGAGATCGCCGCGCTTGGCCGCGTTGCGTAATGTGAGCGCTGAGACCGAACCATCGGGAAAGGCGAGGCGCGCGGCAACGTCGAGAAGTAGCGGGGTCTCGTCGGTGATCTCGGATGTTTCAGGAGTTCGGATCGGCGTCTTCACAGCCCCGCCACCACCTCAAACAGCGCCACGCCGGCTGCGGTCACGACGTTGCCAGATCCGCGCCAGGGCAGAACCGCGAGCATAACAACCGGGTGTGCGCGACCACATCCGGCACAACAACCTCTGCCGCCTCGGCCTTACGGTCCTCGTCGTTCCGACGCAGCCACGCGACCTGGTTGCCGTGGTGGCTCTCGGGAGTGGTGAGGGCAGGTTCTGCATCTCGGCCATCCTCGCGGTCTACATCGCCGTCGATGCGATCCAGAACCGCGATGATGTGGTCGGCGGCATCAAGGGCGGTTTGTAAAGCCTCGCCGAGACGGGTGCGGATTTCCGCCTCCGTCATCGGCACTGGCTCGGCAGGAACAACTACGCTGGGGCGCGGGGTGAATGTGAGCACCTCGCCCATCGGTCAGACCTCCACACCGTTGTCGGACGCTTGATCGCCCTCCGTCATGACGACCGAGATTTCACCCTCGCGACACAGCCGGTCCGCATCGTCTCGGATCGCGGTAAGGTACTCGACGTGCCATCGGTCCAGCATGTCAGGCGCCATGATCGGCAGCAGATACGTCAGCTTGGCGCGAAGGTCGGCGAGGTTCTGATACCAACCGGCATTGATCATAACCGATAGGCCCACTGGCGCAGTCCGATGGACATGATGAGCCAGGGTTGGGCGACGAAGCGTTTCCAGGCCTCACAACACCGATCGAGGATGTCGTCGTAGGAGGTGAAGATCCGGTC
>NZ_JAKSYQ010000014.1:0-30961 GCF_022829665.1 Methylobacterium sp. E-041
GCGAAGATCGCGTTGCCGGGCGAGACGCCGACGACGGTGGCGCCGCGGCGATCGCTGGCATCGAAGCCGTAGCCGGCGTTGATACCGAAGTACGCGCCCGTCCAGGTGAACACCGGAACCGGGGTGAACACCGGCGGCGGAGCGCGACGCGGAAGGTCGGCGGCGGACGCGACGGCGGTGAGGCCGGCGAGAACGGTCGTGGCGAGGAGAAGGCTCTTCATTTTTTTCCAGGTCCTGGTTGGCAAAGCCGAGTTTGTTCTAAGCCGGGTTGCCCGCTCGGTCTGTCGCTTTCCTGCAACAAGCTCGCTCAGATGACCCGGAAGCGGTCAACGAAAGATGAAGGTTACGCCCGGCTTACGCGATGTCGTTCGCAGGTGTGTCTTGGCGCACATGGTCCGGCAGGAAAGATCAGGGTTCGCCCCACGCCTCGTTCTGTTGTCCGGGATTCACGATCGATTTACCGAAGACCGGAGCCGTGCTTATCATATGTCATGACCCTGCTCGGGCGGTGGCATTTTATTTCCTCCCTCGGAAGCCGTTGCGGCCGTAAGGCGAAGATTAACCATGAGCCTTCACCGTCGATCTCCGCGAGGGGCCGGAATTCGGCGGAAAGGTGCGCAATGAGCGAAGACATCGGGTCGGCGAAGTCGCACGGCATCCTGCGCTGGACGATCCAGACCACCGGCGTCGCCGCGATCGTCGCCCTCGTGGCAGCCCATCACTTTGCGCGGGCCGATCGGAACGCCGAGCCGACCCGTATGGCTCAGGCGACGTCGAGGGGGACGATCGCCGATCCGGAGACGACCGGCTCGATCGCGCAGGGCGTTCGCGCCGTGAGGCTCGATCCCTGCAACCTCCCCTAGGGCATGCGTGGCCTCCGCCCATAAGGGGCAGTCTTCGCACCTTTCGGAGGGGGAAACCCCGGCTCGTCCGGGTGCATCAGATTGACAAGTGGTTGCAAGGGCCTAAGTGTCCCGCGCACTCGCAGGCGCGGCGGGCCGTCGACCCGACCGGCCGTCGCTGCCGTCGCCGCGACGATGTCCTCCGCGCCGGCCCTGCCCGACCCCGCGCGCAACGGTTCTCAAAAGATTATGTCATTTGCCGATCTCGGATTGAGCGATAAGGTCCTCCAGGCCGTCACCGCCGCCGGCTACACGGAACCGACGCCGATCCAGAGCCAGGCGATCCCGCACGTGCTCGCCCGGCGCGACGTCCTCGGCATCGCGCAGACCGGCACCGGCAAGACGGCCGCGTTCACCCTGCCGATGCTGACGATGCTCGAGAACGGGCGGGCGCGGGCGCGGATGCCGCGGACGCTGATCCTCGAGCCGACCCGCGAGCTGGCGGCGCAGGTGGTCGAGAATTTCGATCGCTATGGCACCAACCACAAGCTCAACGTCGCGCTGATCATCGGCGGCGTCTCCTTCGCCGACCAGGACGCCAAGCTGACCCGGGGCACCGACGTGCTGATCGCGACGCCGGGGCGCCTGCTCGACCATTTCGAGCGCGGCAAGCTGCTGCTCAGCGGCGTCGAGCTCCTGGTCATCGACGAGGCCGACCGCATGCTCGACATGGGGTTCATCCCCGACATCGAGCGCATCGTGAAGATGGTGCCGTTCACCCGCCAGACGCTGTTCTTCTCCGCGACCATGCCGCCGGAGATCGAGCGGCTTGCCGACATCTTCCTGCACAATCCCGAGCGGATCGAGGTGGCGCGCGCCGCCTCCACCGCCTCGACCATCGTGCAGCGTCTGGTCGCGACCTCGTCGGACGGCAGCGCCAAGCGCGAGCGCCTGCGCAAGCTGATCCGCGGCGAGGCCGACCTGAAGAACGGCATCATCTTCTGCAACCGCAAGCGCGACGTCGCGCTGCTGCAGAAGTCGCTGGTGAGCCACGGCTTCGATGCCGCCGCGCTTCATGGCGACATGGACCAGCGCTCGCGCACCACCGCCCTCGATGCCTTCCGCGGCGGCGAGACGGCCTTGCTGGTCGCGAGCGACGTCGCGGCGCGCGGCCTCGACATCCCCGCGGTGAGCCACGTCTTCAACTTCGACGTTCCGAACCATCCCGAGGATTACGTCCACCGCATCGGCCGCACCGGCCGCGCCGGCCGCTCGGGGGCGGCCTTCACCCTGGTCAGCCGCAGCGACGACCGCTCGCTCCAGGCGATCGAGTCGCTGATCGGGCAGCCGATCCCGTGGATGGACGGGGACCTCGACACCGCCGCGCCGAGCCAGGAAGGCACCGACGAGGGCGAGACGCGCACCCGCCATCGCGGACGCGCCGGCGATTCCGCGCGACGCGGCCGAAAGGTCCCCGCCGAGGCCGAGGCGCCGCGGGAGGCGCGTTCGTCGCGTGGACGGAGGGATTCCGTCAAGACGGAGCCTTCCGCCAACCTAGAGTCCGACTCGGTCGCGGAGACATCGCCTCGGCGCGAGCCTCAGCGGCGACCGGACGAGGCGCGGCGGGAGGCACCGCGCCGTCCGGCAGCCGAGGCGCGGCCGCGTCCCGAGCGAACTCCCGCCCCCGCGGCTCGCCCGCCGCAGGAGCGGTCGCGCGACGAGCGCGGCTATGGGCGCCGCCGCGACGAGGACGGCGATACGCCCGTCGGTCTCGGCGAGCACGTTCCGGCCTTCATGCTGCGGCCGGCGGTGATCAAGAAGCAGGATTGAGCCGCAGATCGCGACCTCGGCCTTAACCCTCCGTCCACGCTCCTTAAGGTAGCTTGCGGCGTCCGACCCGAACGCCGACGCGACGGGGCGGCGATGGACGATGGGGATCGGATGAGCGAAGGGCTTTATGCCGACCGCGATCGCAGCTTCGCCCTGGCGCGCCGCGCCCAGGAGCTGATGCGCGATTACGGGCCCTCGGCGACACCGCGGGCCTACGCCGTCTGGTACACCTACGTCTCCGGCGATCAGCCGCTGATGAACGACGCGATCAAGCGTCTCACCGCGACGAACGCGGGATTGTCCGCCTCGGACGTCGACGATCTCTACGACAGCTATCTCGGCGGCTCGCGCTACGTCACGGCCGCCGGAGAGACCGGCGCGACGATGCTGACCGAGATCGAGGGCGTCATGGAGATGCTCGACCTCTCGCTCGGCTCGGCCGCGCAGTACGGCGAGTCGTTGCGCGCTCTGAGCCACGACCTCTCGGTCTCGACGCTGAACCGGGCGCGCCTGCGCGAGATCGTGGCCACCCTGGTCGCGACGACGCGGGAAGTCGCCTCGAACAACCGGACCCTCGAGGCGCGGATGCGGGAAAGCCGCACCGAGGTCGAATCCCTGCGCGAGAAGCTCGAGGCGACGCGGATCGAGAGCCTGACGGATCCCCTGACCGGGCTGGCGAACCGCAAGCATTTCGAGGAGATGCTGCACAAGGCGCTCGATCGCGCCTCGCTCGGCACGTCCTCGAGCCTCGTCGTGCTCGACATCGATTTCTTCAAGCGCTTCAACGACCTCTACGGCCACCTCACCGGCGATCAGGTGCTGCGCCTGGTCGCCGTCGTCATGCGGGAAAGCGTCGAGAAGGGCGCGATGCTCGCCCGTTTCGGCGGCGAGGAGTTCGGCATCCTGCTGCCCGGCACGAACCGGGAAACGGCCTACGCCATCGCGGAGAAAGTCCGAACCAGCGTGATGGGCCGGGAGCTGATCAAGCGCTCGACCGGGGAATCGCTCGGGAAGGTCACGATCTCGCTCGGCGTGGCGTGCTACCGCCGCGGCGACACGCCGGTCTCGTTGCTGGAGCGTGCGGACCTGTGCATGTTCGCCGCCAAGCGCGCCGGCCGCAACCGCACGCTCGACGATGCGACCACGGCGGACCTCGTCGCCGCGGTCGCCTGATCGCGGGTTCAGGCCGAGGCGAGCAGCCGCTCCGGGCCGACCGGCGTGATCGCGACGGACTCGCCGCAGCCGCAGGCCGAGGTCTGGTTCGGGTTGTTGAACACGAACTGCGAGGCGAGCTTGCTGGACTGGAAGTCCATCTGCGTGCCGAGCAGGAACAGCAGCGCCTTCGGATCGACGAAGACCTTCACGCCGCGATCCTCGACCATGTCCTCGCCGGGCTTGCGATCCTCGGCATATTCCATCGTGTAGGACATCCCTGCGCAGCCGCCGTTCTTCACGCCGACCCGCAGGCCCGCGATCGGCCGGTCGGCGTCGGCGATGATCGCCTTGATGCGGTCGGCTGCCGCATCCGTCAGCGACATGACCTTGAAACTCGTGGACATCGGTGTCTCTCCGGCAGCCGGGTTCAAGGCCCGGGCGGTTGAGGGTGCGCGTACGGTCTTAAGATAAGGATCGCGCGGAGCACGGTCCATACCGCTCGGTGACGCTCACCACATGTCGAGGGCGACGCGGGCCTCGTCGGACATGCGGCTCTGATCCCACGGCGGATCGAACACCATCGTCACCGCGCAGGATTGGACGCCCGGGACCTTGGCGACCGCATCCTCGACCCAGCCCGGCATCTCGCCGGCGACCGGGCAGCCCGGAGCCGTCAGCGTCATGTCGATCGCGACCTTGCGGTCGTCGTCGATGTCGACCTTGTAGATCAGGCCGAGCTCGTAGATGTCGGCTGGGATCTCGGGATCGTAGACCGACTTCAGCGCGGCCACGATATCGTCGGTCAGCCGGTCGAGCTCGGCGGGCGGCACGCCCTCGGCTCCGGCGACCTTCGGCGTGTTGGCGCCTCCGGTGATCGTCGCGTCGCTGCTCATGCTCATCTCCTCATCGGGCCACCGCGACAGGGGGGCGACCCAGTCCAAACGCTCAGGCGAACATCATCTCGGCGCGGGCGAGCGCCTCGGCCAGCACGTCGATCTCGGCCTGGGTATTGTACATCCCGAACGAGGCGCGGCAGGTCGAGGTGACGCCGAAGCGGGTGAGCAGCGGCATCGCGCAATGCGTGCCGGCCCGGACCGCGACGCCCGAACGGTCGATCACCGTCGCGATGTCGTGGGCATGGGCGCCCTTCATCTCGAAGGCGATGACGCCGCCCTTGCCCTTCGCGGTGCCGATCTGCCGGATCGCATTCATCGCGCCGAGCCGTTCCTGGGCATAGGCGGTGAGCGCGGCCTCGTGCGCCGCGATCTTGTCGCGCCCGACCGACATCATGAACTCCAGCGCCGCGCCGAGGCCGACGGCCTCGACGATCGCCGGCGTGCCCGCCTCGAACCGATGCGGCGGATCGTTGTAGGTGATCGCCTCCTGGCTGACCGTGCGGATCATCTCACCGCCGCCCTGGTAGGGCGGCAGGCGCTCCAGCCATTCCTTCTTGCCGTAGAGCACGCCGATCCCGGTCGGGCCGTAGACCTTGTGACCGGTGAAGACGAAGAAGTCGCAATCGAGCGCCCGCACGTCGACCGGCTGATGCACCGCGCTCTGCGCGCCGTCGAGCAGCACCGGCACGCCGTGGGCGTGGGCGATGCGGACGATCTCGGCCGCCGGCGTGACCGTGCCCAGCACGTTCGACATCTGCGTGATCGCGACCATCTTGGTGCGCGGCGTGAACAGCTTCTCGTAGTCCTCGACGAGGAAGTTGCCCTCGTCGTCGACCGGCGCCCACTTGATGACGGCCCCGCGGCGTTCGCGCAGGAAGTGCCAGGGCACGATGTTGGAATGGTGCTCCATGATCGAGAGGATGATCTCGTCCCCCTCCCCGATCATCCCGGCCCAGCCCATCGACGCGGCCACGAGGTTGTAGGCCTCGGTGGCGTTGCGGGTGAAGATGATCTCGTCGGTCGACGCGGCATTCAGGAACTGCCGCGTGGTCTCGCGGGCACCCTCGAACCCCTCGGTCGCGGCGTTGGCCATGAAGTGCAGGCCGCGATGGACGTTGGCGTAGCCGCTCTCCATGCAGGTGACCATCGCGTCGATCACCGCGCGCGGCTTCTGCGACGAGGCGGCGTTGTCGAGGTAGACCAGCGGCTTGCCGTAGACTTTTTCCGAAAGGATCGGGAATTGCGCCCGGATCGCCTCGACGTCGTAGGTAGGCTGGCGGAGAGGAGCGTTCATGGTGTCGGCCTCGAACCGGCGGTCTTTCGCAAGCATCGCCCCTCCAACCTGCAGCCTCGTCCAGAGGTGCCGAAGCGAAGCGGAGGCCTCGACGGAGGTCTCCAGAGATAGTGCGATCCCTCGTCTCCTCCTTCGAGGCCCACCGACGTGGGCGCCTCAGGATGAAGTTCTGGGAGGGATCGCGGTCACATCACCCATTTTCCAGGATGCGCGCGACCGGGGCCGATCACCCCCGCGAGGCCAGCCAAGCCTCGATCTCGCCGATGAGTGCCGCGCGGGCGCCCTCGTGCGTGACCGACTCCACCGCTTCGCCGACGAAGGCCTGCACCAGCAGGCTCTCGGCGATCGGCTTCGGCAGGCCGCGCGCCATGAGGTAGAACAGCAGGTCCTGGTCCGGGGCGCCGCAGGTGGCGCCATGGCCGCAGGCGACGTCGTCGGCGAAGATCTCGAGCTCCGGCTTGTTCATCATCTGCCCCTCGTCGGAGAGGAGCAGGCAATCGGACTTCATCTTGCCGTCGGTCTTCTGCGCGATCTGGCGGACGATGATCTTGCCCTGGAACACGCCGGTGGCGTCGCCGTCGATCACCGTCTTGAACATCTCGCGGCCGACGCCGCCGACCGCCGCATGGTCGGCCAGCAGCGTCGAGTCGGCGAGCTGCCCGTCGCCGAGCATCGCCGCGCCGTTGACGACCGCGTTCACGTTCTCGCCGGCCACGTGCATGTAGATCTGGTGGCGCGACAGCACGGCGCCGGTGACGAGGTTCACCGTCTCCAGCCTCGACTCGTCGTCGAGCCGCACGCAGATGGTCGAGAGCGCGATCGCCTTGTCGCCCTCGCGGTTGATCCGTGCGTGCCGGAAGGCGGCATGCTTGCCGACATGGACGTCGAGGGCGTCGTTCGGCTGGTAGGTCAGCCCGTTCGGGCCCTCGTGCGTCTCGAGCAAGGTGAACTCGGCGCCGTCGGCGACCTCGACCAGAACGCGCGTCGCGGTGGAGAAGCCCTCCGCCCCGGCGCCGACGAAGCGCAGGTGCAGCGGGGTCTCGACCTTGGCGCCGGCCTCCACCGAGATCAGCGCGCCGTCGGCAAGGAAGGCGGTGTTCAGCTGATAGATCGGGTTCTCGCGGGCCTGCGCCACCGGCGCAAGGTTCTTCAGGCGCGCATCGCCCCGGCTCAGGGCCTCGTTCAGCGGCGATACCGAGACGCCGGCGGGCACGCGATCGAGATCGGACAGCTCGCGGATCAGGTGGCCGTTGACGAAGGTCAGTCGCACCGCCTCGATTGCCGAGAACGCGGTCGCGGCGGCGACGGCGGACGTGGCGAGGTCGAGCGCCGGCGTCTCGGCCGACGGCGCGGCTTCCTGCATCGCGGCACGCAGGTCGGTGTACTTGAACGCCTCGACGCGGCGGCTCGGCAGGCCGGCGGCCTCGAAGAAGCGGAACGCCTCCTCGCGGGAGATCGCGGTTTCGCTGCCGAACCCCTTGCGGGCGGTCTCGAACAGGGTCGAGAGACCGGTCTCGGCGCTGGTGCGGAGATTGGCGATGTCGGCCATGGGCTTACGCAGCCTCGTTGGTGCGGTACTCGGCGTAGCCGGAGGCCTCGAGTTCCTTGGCGAGCTCCTTGCCGCCGGTCTTCACGATGAGACCCTTCGACATGACGTGCACGGTGTCGGGCACGATGTAGTCGAGCAGGCGCTGGTAGTGGGTGATGACCAGGAACGAGCGGCCCTGCGCGCGCAGGGCGTTGACGCCCTCGGAGACGATGCGCAACGCGTCGATGTCGAGGCCGGAATCCGTCTCGTCGAGCACGCAGAACTTCGGCTGCAGCAGTGCCATCTGCAGGATCTCCATGCGCTTCTTCTCGCCGCCGGAGAACCCGACGTTGAGGGCGCGGCGGAGCATGTCCTTGTTGATCTCGAGCTTCTCGGCCGCCGCGTTGACCTGGCGGATGAAGTCCGGGGTCGCGATCTCGGCCTCGCCGCGGGCGCGGCGCTGGGCGTTGAGGCAAGCCTTGAGGAAGGTCATCGTGCCGACGCCCGGGATCTCCAGCGGATACTGGAAGGCGAGGAACACGCCGGCCGCGGCGCGCTCGTCCGCGCCCATTTCCAGCACGTTCTGGCCGTCGAGCAGGATCTCGCCGTCGAGGACCTCGTAGTCCTCCTTGCCGGCGATGACGTAGGAGAGCGTCGACTTGCCGGAGCCGTTCGGACCCATAATCGCGGCGACCTCGCCGTCGTTCACGGTGAGGTTCAGGCCGTTGAGGATGCGGTTGTCCTCGATCTGCACGACGAGGTTCTTGATTTCGAGCATGTTCGCGTAGTCCCGAAGATGGTGTGCGACGGTATCGCCCTGCGGTCCCGTCAGAGAAATTTTTTGAAGCGCTGCGATCACGGCGACGGCGGCCGCGATGATCGCCCCGAGCTTCACGTTCATTCGGAGTTCGAGTTCGCGCAGCGAACCGTCGATCCCCGCCTTCAACGCCTTGAGGTCCAACCTCAGCGTCTTCTCCATATCCGCCAAATCCGCCTTGGTCGCGGAATCGGCGATGATCATGTCGCGTGCCGGTTCAGCGCGCGCGACGGCCTGCTCGCGTCCGACACCCACCTGTTCAAGTGGGTGAACTGCAGGGTGTCGAACGCGAAGGCCATCGCGTGTTGCCTACCCCACCGAGCCTTCGAGGCTGATCGAGATCAGCTTCTGAGCCTCGACCGCGAACTCCATCGGCAACTGCTGCAGCACGTCGCGGACGAAGCCGTTGACGATGAGCGCGGTCGCCTCCTCCTCGGAGAGGCCGCGCTGCAGGCAGTAGAACTTCTGGTCCTCGGAGATCTTCGAGGTGGTGGCCTCGTGCTCGAACACCGCGGACGCGTTCTTCGACTCGATGTAGGGCACGGTGTGCGCCCCGCACTGGTCGCCGATCAGCAGGCTGTCGCAATTGGTGAAGTTGCGCGCGTTCGAGGCCTTCTTGTGCGCCGAGACGAGGCCGCGATAGGTGTTCTGCGAGCGGCCCGCCGAGATGCCCTTCGAGATGATCCGGCTGGTGGTGTTCTTACCGAGGTGGATCATCTTGGTGCCGGAATCGACCTGCTGCATGCCGTTCGACACCGCGATCGAGTAGAACTCGCCGCGGGAATTGTCGCCGCGCAGGATGCAGGACGGGTACTTCCATGTGATCGCCGATCCGGTCTCGACCTGCGTCCACGAGATCTTCGAGTTGTCGCCGCGGCAATCGCCGCGCTTGGTCACGAAGTTGTAGATGCCGCCCTTGCCCTCGTTGTCGCCCGGGTACCAGTTCTGGACGGTCGAGTACTTGATCTCGGCGTCCTCCAGGGCGACGAGCTCGACCACCGCGGCGTGCAGCTGGTTGTCGTCGCGCTTCGGGGCGGTGCAGCCCTCGAGATACGAGACGTAGGAGCCCTTGTCGGCGATGATCAGCGTGCGCTCGAACTGGCCGGTGTCGCGCTCGTTGATGCGGAAGTAGGTCGACAGCTCCATCGGGCAGCGCACGCCCGGCGGGATGTAGACGAACGAGCCGTCCGAGAAGACGGCCGAGTTCAGCGTGGCGAAGAAGTTGTCGGTCACCGGCACGACCGAGCCGAGGTACTTCCTGACGAGGTCCGGGTACTCGCGGATCGCCTCCGAGATCGGCATGAAGATCACGCCGGCCTTCGACAGCTCGGCCTTGAACGTCGTCGCGACCGAGACCGAGTCGAACACGGCGTCCACGGCGACGCGGCGCTCGGGGGCGATGCCCTCCAGCACCTCGACCTCGCGGAGCGGGATGCCGAGCTTCTCGTAGGTCTTCAGGATCTCGGGGTCGATCTCGTCGAGCGACATCGCCGCCGGACGCTTCGGCGCGGCGTAGTAGTAGATGTTGTTGTAGTCGACCTTGTCGTAGGCGACGCGGGCCCAGTCCGGCTCCTGCATGGTCTGCCAGCGCTTGTAGGCGTCGAGCCGCCAAGCGAGCATCCACTCCGGCTCGTCCTTCTTGGCCGAGATGAAGCGCACCACATCCTCGGAGATGCCCTTCTCGGACTTCTCCATCTCGATGGTGGTCTCGAAGCCGTACTTGTACTGGTCGAGGTCGATCGAGCGGACCCGATCGATGGTTTCCTGCACGGCAGGCATCAGCGTCTCCTAAGCATCGCCGGTTTCAAGGACCGGAGGCTTCCATGTGAGATGGCGTCGGCGCGGCGCTCAGGCCGCAAGCCCTCGCCGTCTATATAGGGTCTCGACGACCCGTTCGAAGGCACCGAGGAAGCGCGCAGTGTCGCCCTCCCCCGTATTCCAGCCGAGGCTGACGCGTAGCGCCCCCGCGCCCAGCGCAGGGCTCACGCCCATCGCCGCCAGGACCGGCGACCGCGCCACCTTGCCCGACGCGCAGGCCGATCCCGACGACACCGCCACGCCGGCGAGATCGAAGGCGATCAAGGCGGTCGGCGCATCGAGCCCCGGCACCGCGAAGCACAGGGTGTTCGGCAACCGCTCGGCGTCACGGCCGAACACCACCCCGTCCGGCGCGCGGGCCAGCACCGCCTCCTCCAGCGCGTCGCGCAGCTGCGCGACGCGCTGGGATTCCGTATCCAGCGCGAGGCGGGCGATCTCCGCCGCCTCGCCCATCCCGACGAGCCCGGGAAGGTTCTCGGTGCCGCAGCGCAGCCGCGCCTCCTGGCCGCCGCCGCGGACGAAGGCCGCGTCGAGCTGCGCGTCGTCCCGCAGCACCAGCGCGCCGACGCCCTTCGGCGCCGAGAACTTGTGCCCGGACAGGGTCAGCGCATCGAGCCCGAGCGCAGCGAAATCGACCGGGATCTTGCCGACCGCCTGCACCGCGTCGCTGTGCACGAGGGTGCGGCCGTGCCGCCTCGCCAGGGCCACGACGGCGGCGATCGGCTGCATCACGCCGGTCTCGTTGTTGGCCGCGTGAACCGAGACGAGCACGTCCCGGTCGCGAAGGGCGTCGAGCCGCGCCGCCAGCGCATCGAGGTCGAGCACGCCGGAAGCCAGGACCGGAAGCGCCTCGACGGCGTCGGCCGGGAAGCGGTGGCCGGCGGTGACGCAGGGGTGCTCGGTCGCGCCGATCAGAAGCCGCGTCGGTGCGGCGCTCCCCCGCCGGCGGAGCGCGCCGGACAGGACGGCGTTGGCCGCCTCGGTGCCGCCACTGGTGAAGGTGACCTGAGACGCCGCGGCACCGACGAGGCGGGCGAGCTTGTCGCGGGCATCCTCGAGCATCGCCCGCGCCGCACGCCCCTCGGCATGGACGGAGGACGGGTTGCCGGGCAGCGCCAGCGCCCGCACGACCGCGTGCGACACCGCCGGACGGACCGGAGACGTGGCGTTGTGGTCGAGATAGGCGCGGTCCGCTGTCATCCGTTCTCCAACTGGCGAAAGATGCGACATTTCCTTGCTTTGGCACCGGGTCGGCGTGCTAAGCCGCGCCGTCGACACGGTTTCGGACCGCCGAACGGCGTTTCCAGGCTGGTCGGGGAAGACCACGCTGCCGCGCTGTTTAGAAGAGTTCTAATCGCCTAGAATTATTCTAAGAGCGCTTTTACGTCGGGCGCGGGGCGAGTCAAGGCGGTCGCGCGACCGCGCAGGTCGAGGCGTACACGGCCATCCGGGCAGGCGGACTCGCCCGGCATGGCCACAGGAGTCGAGGACACTATGCCCGAGGTCATCTTCACCGGTCCCGCCGGCCGACTGGAGGGTCGCTATCAGGCCCCCAAGAAGCGGGGCGCGCCGATCGCGATCGTGCTGCATCCGCACCCCCAGTTCGGCGGCACGATGAACAATCAGATCGTGTACAACCTCTTCTACACGTTCGCCAATCGCGGCTTCGCGGCCCTGCGCTTCAACTTCCGCGGCGTCGGCCGCAGCCAGGGCGCCTTTGACCACGGCTCGGGCGAGCTGTCGGACGCCGCCGCCGCGCTCGACTGGGTGCAGTCGGTCAACCCCGAGGCCAAGTCCTGCTGGATCGCCGGCGTCTCGTTCGGCTCGTGGATCGGGATGCAGCTGCTGATGCGCCGCCCCGAGATCGAGGGTTTCATCTCGATCGCCGCGATGGCCAACCGCTACGACTTCACTTTCCTCGCGCCCTGCCCCTCCTCCGGCCTGTTCGTGCACGGCTCCGAGGATCGCGTGGCCCCGGCCCGCGAGGTCATGCCGGTGATCGAGAAGGTGAAGACCCAGAAGGGCGTCATCATCGAGCACCAGATGGTCGAGGGCGCCAACCACTTCTTCGACGGGCGCGTCGACGAGCTGACCCAGACGGTCGACACTTACCTCGACAAGCGCCTCGGCAAGAAGGACGAGGTGGCCTGAGGCCACTTCGTTCGAGCGGGCCTCGCAGCGGGCAGGCGCCGAACGGGCGGCCTGCCCTTTTTCCCGCCTCGCGCCCGCAACCGGATCACGCCACCGCGCGATCGGCCGGTGCGGTCAGCACCACCGGCACGGCCGGTGCGCCTTCCCATTCCGAATGCGCCGGGATCGATTCGCCCTTCATCACGATGGTGAGGGGCCGAAGCCGCGCGTAGTCGCCGACCTTGGTGTCGTAGAGCACCGTCGAGAATGCGCCGACCGAGACGCCGCGGCCGATCACGACGCGGCCGACCTTCATGATCCGGTCCTCGTAGAGGTGGGTCTGCAGGGCGGCGGTGCGGTTGATGGTGGCGAAGTCGCCGATCGTCACGCAGTCGAACTCGGTGATGTCGGTGGTGAGCATGCACACGCCCTCGCCGACCTTCACCCCGAACAGACGCAGCGCCCAGGGCAGGAACGGCGTGCCCTGGAGATGCTCCAGCAGCACCTTGCCGGCCAAGCCCCAATAGGCGACCGCGATGGCCTCGGTGCGCATCGCCCACCACGACCACATCGGCCGCATGCCGGGCTGATAGACGCCCATCAGCGCCCACTTCATGCCGATGACGGCGGCGGACTGGATCAGCGCGATCGCGACGCTGACCGTGACGAAGCTGACGGCGAGCCCGCTCCAGTCGCGCTCCAGGATCGCCGGGTAGAAGTACCAGTCGATCGCGGTGATCGCGAGGGTGATGTACAGCATCGGCGAGAACGAGGTCGCGAACGCCTCGAACACGCCGCGGCGGAGCTTGACCAGCGTGCCCGGCTCGTAGGTCTGGGCCAGCGTTCCGACGTCGACGCGCTGGCGCGACGGCAGCTTGATCGGCGGCGAGCCGAACCAGGTGTCGCCCGGCGCCATCTCCTCGTTGGCCGGCGGCTTCGACTTGATGCCGATCAGCACGTCGTCGGGGATGTCGGCGCCCGGCGGCACCACCGCGTCGTTGCCGACGAACACCCGCGCGCCCGTGCGGGCCGGCTGGAGGTGCATCCAGCCGCGGCGGATCTCCTCCTCGCCGTAGACCACCTCGTCGGCGATGAAGTTGCGGCTGCCGACCTCGGCGAGGTCGTGGCGGCTGCCGAGGTTGGTCGAGATCTCGGCGCCCTCCCCCATGCGCGCGCCCATCAGGCGGTACCACGCCCGCATGTAGACGGTGGCGAACAGCGAGGAGAGCGTCTCCAGCGTCACCTCGGCGGCGAGCGCCACCGACCACTTGCGCAGGTAGAAGCCGGACCAGATCGAGTAGGTGCCCGAGCGCCGCCGCGGCAGCACCAGCCAGCGGATGCCGGCGATGAGCAGCACCGTGCCGGCGGTCATCAGCATGGCGGTGGGCCATGTCAGCAGCGGCAGGTACCAGTGGTAGTCGATGTCGGTGATGTCGGAGAGCGAGTCCGAGATCTGGTCGAAGATGAAGAACGCCGGGAAGATCGGCAGCAGGCCGACGGCGGGGATCGCGCCGAGCAGCAGGAGGTAGATCGCCCCGAAGCCGGCCTGGCGCCGGGCCGAGGCCGGGGCCTGCTCCGGAAGCTCCGCGACGTCGGCCATCCCGACCTTTCGTCCGGGCGAGCCGTCCCAGCGCTCTGCGGCGCCGATGCGCGTGCCGGCCGGAACGGTGGTGAGGTCGGCGATCTCGGCGTTGTCGGCGATCACCGTGTCGTTGCTGAGGACGCAGGAGGTGCCGACCGCCACGTCCCGGCCGATCTCGACCCGTCCGATCACCAGCTCGTTGCCGACGATCTCGGCGTTGGCGACGACGAGGCGGCCGCCGAGCGACGCGCCGTCGCCGATCGAGAGCAGGTCCGGGGCACCGATCTCGATGTCGGAGATCAGGGTGTCGCGGCCGACCTTCGCGCCCATCAGGCGGAGGTAGACGGCGATCGCGGGCGAGCCCTGCAGCCACTTGACGTGGACCAGCGGCGCCAAGCGCTGCGCCAGCCACCAGCGGAAATAATACGCGCCCCAGAGCGGGTAGCGGCCGGGTTTCGTGCGGCCGAGGACGAGCCACTTGGCCGCGACCGCGATGGTCGCCGTCACCGCGTTGATCGCCACGTAGACGAGGAGCAGCACGCCGAGCTCGCCGAAGAAGCCGAGGCCGCCGCCGGTGAGCAGCAGGTAGGTGACGAAGATGCCGAGCCATTGCGCGGTCGCGAGCGCGATCACGAACGGCAGGGCCACCGCCTGGGCGAGCCCGCACAGCGCGCGGCGCCGGAGCGGCGGCGGCACGAAGGCGAGGTCGCGGATCGCGGTCTCGATGCCGGCGCCGCCGGTGCGGGCGATCAGCGCGTCCGAGATCCGGCGCAGGGTGCGCTCGCGGTAGACGTCCTGCAGCGTGATGCCGGCGAGCGCCGGGGCCTCGCGCACGGCTCCGACGAAGCGGGCGGCGAGCAGCGAATGGCCGCCGAGGTCGGAGAAGAAGTCGCCCTCGAGCGCGATCGGCTGGTTGCCGAAGACCTGCTTGGCGGCGGCCAGCAGCGCCGCCTCGGTCTGGTTCTCCGGGGGCTCCTGCTCGTCGTCGGCATCGACGATGGTGAGCGTCGCGACGCGAAGCGCCTTGCGGTCGACCTTGCCGGAGGTGAGGCGCGGCAGAACCTCGGCCGCCTCGAAATGGCCGGGCACCATGTAGGGCGGCATCTGCTCGGCCAGCGTCCGGCGCAAAGCCGCGCGGTCGAGGTCGTGGCCGCGGTCCGGCACGATGAACGCGACCAGCCGGTCGACGCCGTCGTCGTTGCGCAGCACCACCGCGGCCTGGGCGATCCCGGGCTGGGCCTGGATCCGCGACTCGATCTCGCCGAGCTCGACGCGGAAGCCGCGGATCTTGACCTGGTCGTCGATGCGGCCGTGGAACAGGATGTTGCCGCCGGCGTCGAGCGAGACCGCGTCGCCCGAGCGGTAGAGCAGCGGGTCGGCGCCGTCCGAGGCGTAGGGGTTGGCGATGAACTTGTCCGCGGTCAGCTCCGGCCGCTGCAGGTAGCCCTTCGCGACGCCGGGGCCGCCGATCAGCAGCTCGCCCGGCTCGCCGCGCCCGAGCAGGCGCAGGTCCTCGCCGGCGACGTAGACCGAGTAGTTCGCGATCGGGCCGCCGATGGTCACCGGCACGCCCGGGCGCATCTCGGCGGCGGTCGCGACCACCGTAGCCTCGGTCGGCCCGTAGGTGTTGAACAGCTTTCGCGAAGGCGTCGCCCAGCGTGCGACCAGCGGCTCGGGAAGCGCCTCGCCGCCGAGCAGGATCAGCCGCACGCTCGGCAGATCTGCGGTGATCATCGCCAGCAGCGTCGGCACGGTGTCGATCACAGTGACCCCGGCCTCGGCGATGATCCGGGGCAACGACTCGACGTCGCCCATCATCGCCGGGCTCGCGACGAACAGCGTCGCGCCGACGAGGTACGGGACCCAGATCTCCTCCATCGAGAGGTCGAAGGCGACCGAAGCGCCCTGGAAGACCACGTCGTCCGGCGCCATCCCGTAGAGCGCGTTTCCGGAGCGCAGGAAGTGGCAGATGTTGGCGTGGCTGATGACGATGCCCTTCGGCACGCCGGTCGAGCCGGAGGTGTAGATCAGGTAGGCGGGATGCTGCGGCGTCAGGCCGCCGGCGCGAAGGTCCGGCGTCGCCGCGTCCGCGGGCGTGCCGGCGAGCAGCGCATCGAGCGTCAGGGCCGGCGCGACGTCGGGCGCGCCCGGGGCCAGCGCCTCGGAGACCAGCAGGGCCTTCGCGGCGGCGTCGCCGAGGCAGACCGCGACCCGGTCGGCCGGCGCCTCGGCGTCGAACGGCAGCCAGGCGGCGCCGGACAGCGTGATCCCGATCTGGGCGGTGAGCAGGTCCGGCCCGCGCGCCATCCACAGGCCGACCACGTCGCCCGGCCCGATCCCGCGATGGGCGAGAGCCGCCGCGATCCGTCCGGCGCGGGCGAAGACCTCGGCATAGGTGAGATGCGGGTGCCGGCCCGACGCGTCCTTGGCGGCGCCGTCGATCAGCGCCGGATGGTCCGCCCGTGCCCGCGCGGTCTCGGCGAAGATCTCGCCGAGAACCTCGTCGCGGATCAGGTCGGGACGCGTAGGGCCGCGCAGCACGGCCCGGTCGGACGGGGTCGCCGCGGGGTGCCGGTCCGCTTCGGGCCGGATCATCTCGCCGAGGCTACTCATCGCATGCTCCGCTGCCAGCTCCGGGCGGAGCTGGGTTCCCGTCTGTCTCGCATGCGCACCCGGCCGGCGATCGAGGCGCGTTCCTGACGCGGGATCGTGCCGTTATCGAGGCAGTCCGCCGATCGGGTCGAGGCCGTGCGAACCGGCCCCGAGACCCCGCTGTATACCGGACCTTTGAACGGGTCTTGAACGGTCGGCGACAAACCTCAGGCCCAGCGCCATCCGGCCGCGTCCACGACGAGCACCGAGCCCTGGCGGACGGCGATCCGCGGGGCGGCCTTGATGTCGAGGTGGCCGAGCGCCACCAGCATCGCGCGGGCGACGCCGCCATGGGCGACCACGACGGTGGCCGGCGCCAGGTCGGAAAAGACCGGCGCGACGCGCTCGGTCAGCATCGCGTAGCTCTCGGCGCCGGTGCCCGAGGGGCGATAGCCCCAGCGGTCGCGGTCGCGGGCGCCGGCGCCGCCGGGATCGCGGCGGCGGATCTCGGCCCAGGTCTGCCCTTCCCACGCCCCGAAATGGATCTCCATCAGCCGGGGATCGCTGCGGTACTCGGTCGGCGCGAGGCCGAGGCGGTCGCGCAGGATCTCCATGGTGCGCCGCGTGCGGCTCAGGGGGCTCGCGATGAAGTCGGCCTCGGCGAGCCGGTCGCCCGCGAGCGCCGCGAGCCGGTCCGCGGCGTCCGCCGCCTGCCCCTGACCGACGGCGTTGAGGCCGATGTCGCGCTGCCCCTGCAAGCGCCCCTCGGCATTCCAGTCGGTCTGCCCGTGCCGGATGAAGTAGATCGTCGGGATGGGCCTCACGCTCCGGCGGTTCCAGTCGGCGCCCTCACCGGTCGCGTCCTGAGCGAAGGTCTCGCGGCGGCTGCGCGGGCGGGTTCATGAGGGTGGCGTCCAACGGGCATGGCGGTCTGAAGGGCTCGGGTCGCCCTCGGATGCAAGGCGGGTGCCCGATCTAGGCCGGGACGCGATCGGTCGGTAGAAGGTCTGTCCATGAGCAAGAAGCACCGCAAGACGGATCGGCGCCATAAGGCGGGGACAGCCGGTGTGACAAAGTCGCCGGACCGTTCCGCCCAGGATGCCCGGCGCAAGGCGCCTTCCTCTTCTCTCTGGGCGGCCGCGACGGCCGAGATCGCAGGCATCGCGCCCGCGCTGATCGATGCGCACGCGCCCGCCACCGTCGCGGCGGCCGACGGCATCGTCACCGTCGTGCCGGGCAGCCGGTTCGATCTCGCGAAGGTCGACGCCGACGCCGACGGCGGCTTCGACAAGGACTGGGCGAAGGCGGCGCTCGCCACCGAGCGCACGCGGATCCAGGCGCTTCAGGAAAAGCTCTACGCCGAGCGGCAGCGCAGCCTGCTCGTGGTGTTCCAGGCGATCGACACCGGCGGAAAGGACGGCACCATCCGCGCGGTCCTGGAAGGCGTGAACCCGCAAGGCTGCACGGTCGCCTCGTTCAAGGTACCGTCGACCGAGGAGCGCGAGCACGACTTCCTGTGGCGCTACCACCAGCGCACGCCCGGGCGCGGGATGATCGGCGTGTTCAACCGCAGCCACTACGAGGACGTGCTGGTCGTGCGCGTGAAGGGCCTGGTGCCGGAGCCGGTCTGGCAGGCGCGCTACGGCTTGATCAACGACTTCGAGCGCCTGCTCACCGAATCGGGGACCCACATCCTGAAATTCTTCCTGCACATCTCGAAGGACGAGCAGAAGCAGCGCCTGGAAGCGCGGATCGCGAACCCGGACAAGCACTGGAAGTTCGATCCGGCCGACCTGGTCGAGCGCAAGTCCTGGGATGCCTATCAGGCGGCGTTCTCGGACGCGCTGACCCGATGCTCGACGCCGCACGCGCCCTGGCACGTGGTGCCGGCCAACCGGAAGTGGTTCCGCAACCTCGTCATCGCCCGCACCATCGCCGACACGTTGGACGCGATGGACCCGCAGTTCCCGGAAGCAGCGGCGGGCATCGCGGATCTGGTCGTGCCGGACTGACGGCGCCGCGAGGCACGGTTCGGGATGGTGTTTCCCGATTATCCGAAGCGGATCTTCGAAGCCTCCGAGCTCTCCGATGGGATGCTCCGGTTCCTCGCCCTCGCGGGAGCCCTGCTCGCCTACCGGCTTCCGCCTTTCGTCGCCCTGAACGAGCCCGACGCGAGCCTGCACCCTGACCTGCTGGCTCCCCTCGCTCGCATGATCGTCAAGGCGGCCGAACGCACGCAGGTCTGGCTCGTGACCCATTCCGAACGGCTGGCCGACGCAATCCTCGACGAGCGGGGCGCGAAGCCCCACCGCGTGATCAAGCGCCAGGGCGCGACCTGGATCGCCGGGCTGAAGCTGTCGGGGAATTTCGAGGACGGTGATTGACGCCGGCCTTCGCCGGCGCGCCCGCCCTCAATCCTTGTCGAGGCTCAGGTCCGGCGCCTCGGGGTTCTTCATGCCGACCACGTGGTAGCCGGCGTCGACGTGCAGGATCTCGCCGGTCATGCCGCGGGACATGTCGGAGATCAGGTAGGCGGCGGTCTCGCCGACCTCGCCGATCGTCACCGTGCGCCGCAGGGGGGCGTTGTACTCGTTCCACTTCAGAATGTAGCGGAAGTCGCCGATGCCGGAGGCGGCGAGCGTCTTGATCGGGCCGGCCGAGATCGCGTTGACGCGGATGTTCGAGGGGCCGAGATCGGCGGCGAGGTAGCGCACCGAGGCTTCGAGCGCGGCCTTGGCGACGCCCATGACGTTGTAGTGCGGCATCCACTTCTCGGCGCCGTAATAGGTCAGCGTCAGGAGCGAGCCGCCGTTCGGCATGATCTTCTCGGCGCGCTGCGCGACGGCCGTGAACGAGTAGCACGAGATCATGAGCGACTTGGTGAAGTTCGCCTCGGTCGTCTCGACGTAGCGCCCGGTCAGCTCGTCCTTGTCCGAGAAGGCGATGCAGTGGACGACGAAGTCGATGCCCTCGGGGAAGATCTCGGCGGTCGCCGCGAACACCGCGTCGATCGAGGCCGGGTCGGTGACGTCGCAATGGCCGACGACGTGGGCGTCGAGCTCGCGCGCCAGGGGCTCGACGCGCTTCTTCAGGGCGTCGCCCTGGTAGGTGAAGGCCAGCTTGGCACCGTGGGCATGCGCGCTCTTGGCGATGCCCCAGGCGATCGAGCGGTTGTTGGCGACGCCGAGCACGAGGCCGCGCTTGCCCGCGAGCAGGTTGCTGCCCGGCGCGGCGTCCCTGCCCGCGCCCTGCTCGTCCGTTGCGTCGAAAGCCGCCATGCCACACCCGAAAATTCGCTTCGGCACCCGGGACTCCCGGCCGCCCCGCTCGACGGGGCGGCGGTCTCGCGCCGGAGGCATCCTTAGCGGAGGCGCGTCGGGGACGGAAGTCCGCCGGATCGGCGCGATACGCCGCCGGCTACTCGGCCCGCGCGGTGCGCCGGCTCCTCACGAACTCGGTCAGGGCCGCGTCGTCCGCGGGCAGCTGGATCGCGGTGACGGCGAGCAGGTCGCCGCGGGTGCCGTCCTTCTTCGGCAGGCCCTTGCCGCGGAGGCGGAAGGTGCGGCCGGACGAGGTCATCGGCGGCATCTTCATCTCGACCGCGCCGGTCAGGGTCGGCACGCGGATCGCGCCGCCGAGCACCGCATCCTCGAGCGGCAGGTCGACGGTGGCGCGCAGGTCGGCGCCCTCGACGGTGAAGCGGGCATGCGGCAGCACCCGGATCGTCAGAAGCGCATCGCCCGGCTCGGAGCGCGGGCCGCCGGGCGAGCCGAGGCCGCGCAGGCGGATCGTCTGCCCGTCCACGACGCCCTTCGGGATCATCACGTCGAACTCGCGGCCGCCCGGCAGGCCGACCCGCAGCTTCTCCTCGCTGCCGATCTGCTCGAGGGTGACGCCGAGCTCGGCCGCCACGTCCTCGCCGCGGGCGGGCGGGCGCTGGCCCGGCCCGGCGCCGCCGGCGCGGAACGCCTCGCCGAACAGGTGCGAGAAGATGTCCTCCCCGACGCCCCCCGCCGGGCCGCCACGGCCGCGGGCCGCGTTGTTGAAGTCGAACCCGCCGGCGCGGCCGCCGCCGAAGCCCTCGAACCCGGTCGCGCGCGGCTTGCCGTCGGCGTCGATCTCGCCACGGTCGAACTGGCGGCGCTTCTCCGGCTCACCGAGGATCTCGTAGGCGGCGTTCGCCTCGGCGAAGCGATCCTTCGCCTTCGCGTCCTTGTTGGTGTCCGGATGGTAGGTCTTGGCGAGCTTGCGGTAGGCCTTCTTGATCTCAGCCTCGCCGGCGCCCTTGGGGACGCCCAGCACCTCGTAGGGATTGCGCATCGGTCTCTTGAACTTCGTGGTTTCGCGCCGGCTGTGGAGCAGCGGCCATCCAGGCCGCATGTGGGCGGCCTGTTGCTCTCGCGCAACGTAGGGGCGACGAGACTCGGCGCAAGCGCGGCCGGCGTCAACCCGAACGCGTCACGCGGCCGAGCCGCCTCGCATCGTTCGCGCTCAGCTCGTCTTGCCCGATCCGGCCTTGCCGGTGCGGATGCGCTTGAGTTCCCACTCGCCGCCGGACGGCTTGCAACCGGTGCCGCGCACGAAGCGGTTGTTCCCGGGAGCGATCACGCTGGCGAGGAAATCGCGGCAGATCAGGTCGTGGGCGACGTAGGGCAGCCCGGTCGGGTTGATCGTGCCGCGCAGGCTGGTCTCGGGGTTGTCCCACTTCACCGGCTTGCCATTGCCCTGCGGGTCGAGGGCGACCGAGAGTGCGGCGTAGGCGCGGCGCCAATCCTCTTCGCCCAGGTCCGAGCCGAAGCTCGTCGGGCGCCGGCTGATGCTGCCGGTGACGATCGGCTCGTCGGCGACGGTCTCCGTTCTGGCCTCGGGATTGGCATCCGCCCGGAAGATCAGGAGCGGCTGGCTGCAGCCGCAGAGCATCGACGCGAGACCCGCGGCCAGTGCCACCGGCGCGAGCCGCCCCGCCCGCGCTTCCGCCCGCGGCATCGCCGCAGCCCCTTCCTTCTTGTCGCGACGACGCATTACACCTGAACCCGAGACCCTGAACCCAAGACGAGATGGCGCGTAAGTGTGCTCCAACGTCGGTGCCCCCCGACCCGGATCTCACAACGGAGGATTAAGTCGTGGACGCGTTAAAGATCGATGAGTCGGGCGGGCGCGATGCGGTCCCGGATGCCGCCGACTTCACCCTGAGCGACGATCCGTTCGGCCTGTTCGCCGCCTGGATGGCCGAGGCGACGGAATCCGAGCCCGAGGACGCCAACGCGATCGCGCTGGCCACCACAGGCGCGGACGGCCTGCCCGACGTGCGGATGGTGCTGCTGAAGGGCTTCGATGAGCGCGGCTTCGTCTTCTACACCAACGTCGAATCGGCGAAGGGCGAGGAGCTCGCCGCCAACCCGCAGGCCGCCTTCGTGCTGCACTGGAAGAGCCTGCGCAGGCAGATCCGCGTCCGCGGTCCGGTGTCGCGAGTGACGCCCGAGGAGGCGGACGCCTACTTCGCCAGCCGCCACCGCGACAGCCGGCTCGGCGCCATCGCCAGCCGCCAGTCGCGCCCGCTCGCGGGCCGCGACGCGCTGATGGCGGAGGTGGCGGAGCTGTCGGCCCGCTACGAGGACGGGCCGGTGCCGCGGCCGGAGAACTGGACCGGGTTCCGGATCGCCCCGGTGGCGATGGAGTTCTGGCGCAACGGCGACTACCGCCTGCACGACCGCGTCCGGTTCACCCGCAACGGCGAGGGCTGGGATCGGTCGCGCCTCTATCCCTGAGAAGCCGCTACGGGATCAGGGGCGGCAGCGGCGGCGCGACACCCTCCGGCAGGGCGGTGCGGGCGACGTTCATCGTCATCGCGAGCAAGGCGTAATAGCCGTTGATCCCGGTGAGATCGATCGCGCCCTGCTCGCCGTAGAGCGCGACGAGGGCCGCGTAGGTCGGGTCGCTCACCGCCTTGTTGCGCTGGAGCTCGGTCGAGAACGCGTAGACCGCGGCTTCCTCGGCCGACATGCCCTCCGGCCGCCGGCCTTCCGCGATCGCCTGCGCCACGTCCGCGTCGACGCCGGCCTTCAGCGCGATCGGATGGTGGATCTGCCACTCGATCTGCTGGCTCCACTCGCGGGCGACGATCAGGATGGCGAACTCGCTGATCCTGAGCGGCAGAACGCTGTCGTAGCGCAGGTACAGGCCCATATCGCTCGCGCGCAGCATCAGGTCGGGGCTGCGCAGCAGCGGCACGAACGGGCCGAAGGCCGGCGTCTTGCGCGCTGCGAAGAACGCGTCCGACGCCGCGAGCTGCGCCGGGGTGAGCCGATCCGCGGAAATGGCGGGCATGCGATCGGTGGGGCGGGCCGTGGTCGGCATGAGGGGGCGATCCGGTGCGAGGGCCTGCGGAGCCCCGGTGATCCCGCCGCATCGGTGCCTGGTCAAGCGTCCCCGCCGGTGTTGCGACGCGGCGAAGTCCCTGGATTTTCGGGCCGGCTGCGCTTAGACCTTGGGCTCAGCGCGGCGGCCCGCCGGGGTGCCCCGGCGCCGACCCCGATCGGAAGCGAGGCACGGCCTTGGCCATACCCGGAAACGAACGCCGTCGCGTCATGCTGCTTACCGGGGCGAGCCGGGGCATCGGCCACGCCACCGTCAAGCGCTTCTCCGCGGCGGGATGGCGGGTGATCACCTGCTCGCGCCACGCCTTTCCCGAGAACTGCCCATGGGAGATGGGCCCGGAGGACCACCTCCAGGTCGACCTCGCCGACGCCGAGGATACCGTGCGCGGGGTCCGCGAGGTCGCCGAGCGGCTGTCGATCGAGGGCGGCCTGCTCCACGCGCTGGTCAACAATGCCGGCATCTCGCCGAAGGGGCCGAACGGCGAGCGCCTCGGCGCCCTGCCGACCGACTTCGCGACCTGGCAGCGGGTGTTCCAAGTGAACTTCTTCGCGCCCGTGCTGCTCGCCCAGGGCCTGCGCGACGAGCTCGCCCGCGCCAAGGGGTCGATCGTCAACGTCACCTCGATCGCCGGGTCGCGCGTCCACCCGTTCGCGGGCGCGGCCTACGGCACCTCGAAGTCGGCGCTGGCCGGCCTGACCCGCGAGATGGCCGCCGATTTCGGGCCGCTGGGCGTGCGCGTCAACGCGATCTCGCCCGGCGAGATCGACACCGCGATCCTGTCGCCCGGAACCGACAAGCTGGTCGAGCAGATCCCGCAGCGCCGCCTCGGCACGCCCGACGAGGTCGCCAAAGCGATCTACTTCCTGTGCACCGAGGCCTCGTCCTACGTGAACGGCGCTGAGCTGCACATCAACGGCGGGCAGCATGTCTGACCGGCTGTCCCGCTGGTTGCTCCTCGTCGTTCTCGCCGCCACGCCCGCCGCCGCCGAGCCGGCGGTCACGATCCTCGATCTGCCGTTCCAGGCGACCGCGATGCGCGGGCCGCGGAGCGAGGTCGCCGTCGCGGTGGCGACGTCCGGGCTGATCCCGCTCGCCCGGCCGACGGCGGCGCCGGCCGCGCCGGACGTCGGCGAGGAGGAGAGCGCGCCCCTCGTCGTGGTCTGGGGCAAGGAGGGCGGCGCGGCCCTGAGCCTCGTCGACGGCGCGATCAGGACGACGCTGCTCGGTGCCGAGGCGATCGCGGGACTGACGGCAGCCGAGACGCCGCGCGGGGCCGTTCCGGGCTCGCGCCGTACGCTGTCGGGTGCGGCCTCCGCCTACCTGACCGGGGCCACCCGCGCGATCGGCGCCGCCCCCTCGGCGGCGGGCCTCACCATCCGCGAGCGCCAGCCGGTGGCGATGGGCGGCGATCCGAAGCCGGTGCCGGTCTCGACCGTGACGGTCGCCGCCGGCCCGGACGCGACCTTCGCCCTCGCGAGGCCGCGCGCCGTGCGCCTCGCCGGACGCCAGGCCTTCGTCGCGGCGACGCTCCACGGCGGCGATGCGTCGGGTCTGGCCCTCGTCACCCGCGCCGGTATCGGCGACTGGGCCGTCACCGCCCGGACGCCCTCCCAGGATGGCACTCCGCTGCGGATCGCCGCCGTCGCCGATTTCGGCGGGACCGGGTCGCCGCAGGTCGCCGCGGTTCTCGCGAAGGGCGGGCGCCTCCAGCTCTGGACGCCCGCCGTCGACGCCTTCACCCTCGCCGGCGAGGCGCCGGGCTACGCCTCCGGCCCGGGGGACGTCGATCTCGCCGCCGCGGTCGAGGGCGAAGGCAGCGCGCAGGCGGACCTCGCTCTGCCCGTCGCCGACAATTCGGCCATCGCCCTGGTCTCGCTGAAGGGCGGCATCAGGGAGCGCGCGCGGATCGCGCTGCCCGCCCCCGCCGCCTACGGCGTCGCCGCGCTCGGGCGCGGGACGAAGGTGCGCATCCTCGTCGGCCTGTCCGACGGACGCGTCGCGGTTGTCGCGCCGGATGGGACGAAGCCGTGAGCGAGGCCGATGCGCGATTGTTTCCCATGCGCCCCTTCGTCGGCGCGTCGATCGCGGTGATCCGCGGCGACCGGGTGCTGCTGGCGGCGCGCGCCAACGCGCCGATGCGCGGCGTCTGGACCCTCCCCGGCGGGCTGGTCGAAGCCGGCGAGGCGATCGCTGACGCCGCCCTGCGCGAGCTTAAAGAGGAGGTCGGCCTCGACGCCAAGATGATCGGCGTCCTGCCGCCGACCGAGATCATCCAGCGCGAGCCCGACGGTCGCGTCCGCCATCACTACGTCGTCCACCCCCATGCGGCCCTCTGGATCGGCGGCGAGCCGGAGGCCGGCCCCGAAGCCCTCGCCGTCCGCTGGGCGACGCGCGACGAGATCGCCGACCTCGAAACGACGCCGGGTCTCGCCGACACGCTGGCGGACGCCTTCGCAAAGGTCGCCGCCCGTCGACCCGGGGACCGCCCGTGATCGGCAAGCCGTCCTTCCTGCACCTCATCCTGCCGGTCCTCGCGGTCGGCGTCGGCTTCGCCGTTACCGCGCACGCTCCGGCGCTTGCGCAGCAGCGCCCCCCGGCGCGGCAAGCCCCGAAGCCTGCCGAGAAGGAGCCGCCCCCGCCGCCCCCGGAGCAGGCCGCACCCTACGACCGCGACCTGACGCGGCTGTCCGAGATCATCGGATCGCTGGCCTTCCTGCGCGAGCTATGCGCGGGTGCCGATGCCGCCGAGTGGCCGAACCGGATGAAGGCGCTGATCGAGGCCGAGGGCGTTACCCCCGGGCGGCGCGACCGCCTCGCCGGGGCGTACAACCGCGGCTACCGCGGCTACGCCTCCACCTACCGCGTCTGCACGCCGGCCGCGCACGAGGCGGCAGGCCGCTTCGTCGCCGAGGGGGAGCGCCTGTCGCACGCGCTGGCCGGCCGTTTCGGCGGTTGATGCAAACCGGCCACACGGCAGAAGCATCCGGGGAAACCGTCGTATTCGACCATCCGCGTTAACCGCTTCGCAATTCCCGGCTGGTCGCGGACCCGTGAGCCGCCTATCATCCTTTCCGTACGCCGGGCCTCCAGCCCGCGCGCAACGGATGCGACGCGCCATGCAGAACAGCACTCAGACCGCCCCGTTCGAAGCCGACGTGGACGAGAAGCGCGCCGCCCTGGGCTACGTGTCCGAGGCGTTCGCCGAGGGCTGCCTCGACGGTCTCGACGGCGACTGCATGGCTCAGGCGGCCCTGTTCGCCGCCTTCCAGGAACTGGTCATGACCTACGGCGAGGAGGCCACCGCCCGCTACGCCGAGGGATTCCCCGAGCGCATCCGCGGCGGCGCCTTCACCACCGCGCTCCAGCACTGATCCCGATGCCGCGGCTGGCGCGGGCTCAGGCCCGTGCCAGCGCCTTTTCGAAGGTCACGGCCTCGCCGCGCGACGGCGCGGTCAGCACACCGTCCCACATCACGCGGGCCCCGCGCACCACCGTTCCCACCGGCCATCCGGTCACGGTCTTGCCGTCGTAGGGCGTCCAGGCACTCTTCGAGGCGATCCAGGCATCGCGGATCGTCTCGCGGCGCTTGAGGTCGACCACCGTCACGTCGGCGTCGTAGCCGATCGCGAGCCGCCCCTTCCGTGCGATGCCGAACAGGCGCTTCGGCCCGGCGCTCGTCAGGTCGACGAAGCGCTCGAGCGACAGCCGTCCGGCCGCGACGTGGTCGAGCATGATCGGCACCAGCGTCTGCACCCCGGTCATCCCCGAGGGCGAGTCCGGATAAGGCTTGGCCTTCTCGTCGAGCTGGTGCGGCGCGTGATCCGAGCCGAGGATGTCGGCGACGCCCTGCCCGAGACCCCACCAGATCCTTCGGCGATGCGCATTGCCGCGCACCGGCGGGTTCATCTGCACGAGCGTGCCGAGCCGCGCATAGGCCTCGTCGCCGTCGAGGGTGAGGTGATGCGGCGTCACCTCGACGCTCGCCACGTCCTTGTGGTCGGCGAGGTAGTCCATCTCGTCGCCGGTCGAGATGTGCAGGATGTGGATGCGGGCGCCGGTCTCCCGCGCCAAGGCCACCAACCGCCGCGTCGCCGCCATCGCCACCTCCGGCGAGCGCCAGACCGGGTGCGAGGACGGGTCGCCGGGGACGCGGAGATCCTTGCGCGCGCGCAGCATCGGCTCGTCCTCGGAGTGGAAGGCGGCGCGGCGGCGGATCGCCGTGAGGATGGCGCGCACGCCCGCATCGTCCTCGACCAGCAGCGACCCGGTCGAGGACCCGACGAACACCTTGATGCCGGCGGCGCCGGGCAGCCGCTCCAATTCGGCGAGCTGCGCCACGTTCTCGTGGGTGCCGCCGACCCAGAACGCGAAATCGCAATGCATCCGGTGATGCGCGCGGGCCACCTTGTCGGCGAGCGCGTCCGCGCTGGTGGTGAGCGGGTTGGTGTTCGGCATCTCGAACACGGCGGTGACGCCGCCCATCACGGCCGCCCGCGAGCCGGATTCAAGATCTTCCTTGTGGTCGAGGCCGGGCTCTCGGAAATGCACCTGGGTGTCGATCACGCCGGGCAGCAGATGCAGGCCGGCGCAATCCTGCCGCTCCGCACTGGCTGCCTGCGCGAGGTCGCCGATCGCCGCGATGCGCCCGCCGCGGATGCCGAGGTCGGCAAGGTGCGTGCCGTCGTGGTTCACCAACGTGCCGCCGGAGAGGACGAGGTCGAAGGGCTGGTCCATCGGGGATGCCATCGGAAACGCCTTGGTTGAGGCCGGGTCCCGGGCGGCTTATGTCACGCCTCATCCTCGCGCAATCGCGCGGCCTGGAAGGCCCGATCGGGCCGAGTGAGGACTTGCCATGCCGATCGCCCTGCTGCCGGACCGCGCCCTCGTCACTGTGACCGGGCCGGACGCCACCGCCCTGCTCCAGGGCGTGATCACCTGCAACGTCGAGACGCTGGGCGAGGCGGAGGCGCGCCTCGGCGCCCTGCTGACGCCGCAGGGCAAGATCCAGTTCGACTTCCTGATCTCGCGGATCGGCGACGGGTACCGCCTCGACGTGCCGGCCGAGCAGGCTGCGGCGCTCGCCAAGCGCCTGACCCTCTATCGCCTGCGCGCCAAGGTCGAGATCGCGGTCGATCCGACCATCGCCATCGCCGCATCCTGGGACGGCGCCACCACCGCCGCCGAGGTCGACGCCGTGGCCGACGCCCGGGCCGAAGGCCTCGGCGCACGGCTCTACGCGGCGGCGGGCGCCTTCTCCGCGGACGCGTCCGAAGCGGATTACCACGCTCACCGCATCGCGCTTGGGATCCCCGAGGGCGGGCGCGACTTCTCGTTCAGCGACGCCTTCCCGCACGAGGCGCTGATGGACCAGCTCGGCGGCGTCGACTTCCGCAAGGGCTGCTACGTCGGCCAGGAGGTGGTCTCGCGGATGCAGCACCGCGGCACAGCCCGCACCCGCATGCTGCCCGCCACCTATCCCTCGGGCGAGGCGGCCGCGCCCGGCTCCGAGATCACCGCCGGCGCCAAGGTGCTCGGCGTGACGGGGAGCCGTGCCGCCGGGCGCGGCCTCGCCATGCTGCGCCTCGACCGGCTCGCCGACGCGATCGCGGCCGGCGAGCCCCTGCGCGCCGACGGCAAGGTGCTGACCGTGGAGCGCCCGGCCTTCGCCAGCTTCGCGATGCCCGACGCCGCGGCGGGCTGAATGACCGAGGCATCGCATCCGGTCGAAGGCCTCGTCCGCCATCCCGACGGCTGCGCCCGGTGCTGGTGGGCGGGGCTCGATCCGCTCTACGTCGCCTATCACGACGGCGAATGGGGCGTGCCTGAGCACGACGGCCGCGCGCTCTACGAGAAGCTGATTCTCGACGGCTTCCAGGCCGGGCTGTCGTGGATCACGATCCTGCGCCGGCGCGACGGCTTCCGCCGCGCCTTCGCCGCGTTCGATCCAGAGGCCATCGCGCGCTTCACCGAGGCCGACGTGGAGCGGCTGATGCAGGACACCGGCATCATCCGCAACCGCGCCAAGATCGTCGGCACCGTCGCCGGCGCCCGCGCCTGGCTGCGGATCGAGGAGCGCGGCCCCGGTTTCTCGCGCTTCCTGTGGGATCACCTGCCGGACGGCCGGCCGATCCAGGGCAGCGCGCGGACCCGCAGCGAGATCCGGACCGAGACCGACGTGTCGCGGCGGATCGCCAAGGCGCTGAAGGCCGAAGGCTTCGCCTTTTGCGGCCCGGTGATCGTCCACGCCTTCATGCAGGCGGTCGGCATGGTCAACGATCACCTCGTCGGCTGCCACCGCCACGCGCCTTGCGCCGCGCTGGCGGAGCCGGGCCGTTGAGCGCGCTGCAGCCGCGGGCGTGGCAGCGGATGCTGTCGGGCCGCCGGCTCGACCTGCTCGACCCGTCCCCCCTCGACATCGAGGTGGCCGACATCGCCCACGGGCTCGCCCGCGTCGCCCGCTGGAACGGGCAGACCGCGGGGCCGCACGTCTTCTCGGTGGCGCAGCACTCGCTGCTGGTCGAGGCGGTCGGCCTGCATCTCACGCCCGGGTGCACGCCGGCACAGGGCCTCGAGCTGCTGCTGCACGATGCGCCGGAATACGTCGTCGGCGACATCATCTCGCCGTTGAAGGCCGCGATCGGCGATTCCTACAAGGGCGTCGAGCGCCGCCTGCTCGCTGCGATCCGCCGGCGCTTCGGGCTCCAGGCGCCGACCCCGGCCTTCGCCCGCCTGGTCAAGCGTGCGGACCGGGTGGCGGCGCATGCCGAGGCGGTGCGGCTCGCCGGATTCGCGCCGGACGAGGCGACGCGCTACTTCGGGCGGCACGAGACCCTGCCCGAGCCGGTCCTCGCCCTGCTCGACCCCTGGCCGACCGCGCAGGCGCAGGCCCGTTATCTCGACCGTTTCGCCGAGCTCGCGAAATCCTGACACCCGACCCAGAACCCGGACCCGAGATGCCGACGCTGCACGTCTGCCCCCTGTCGCGCCTGCCCGAAACCATCGCGGCGACCGGGGCGAGCCACGTCCTGACGCTGCTCAACCTGCCCTCGGCGCCGGAGCGGCCGGCGACGATCGCCGAGGGCTGCCACGCGGTGGTCGGCGTCAGCGACATCGCGGTCGCGACGGACGGGTACGTTCTCCCGGCCGAGGACCACGTGCGCGCCATCCTCGACTTCGTCGCGGCGTGGCCGCGCGAGAAGCCGATGGTGATCCACTGCTACGCCGGCATCAGCCGCTCGACCGCCGCGGCCTACATCGCCGCCTGCGCCCTCGATCCCGCCCGCGACGAGGCCGAGGCCGCCGCGGCGTTACGCCTCGCTTCGCCGTCGGCGACGCCGAACCGCCTGTTCGTCGAGATCGCCGACCGGCTGCTCGGCCGCGACGGCCGGATGGTCTCGGCCGTCGCCGCGATCGGCCGCGGGGCGGACGCCTTCGAGGGTACGCCGTTCCGTTTCGACCTCGGCTGACCGGTCGAGCCCACCGGCATACCGGTGTGGCGCAAACGTCGCCGCCGGCTGGAAAAACCGCGTGTCTCCGGCCGCCGCGAAGGCACGTGGGGTTGTGGCGGTCGCCGCCTCCGCCTTAGAACCGCACCAAAGGATCCTGTAGGGATGACCGAAAGCCGACCCGACGCGACCGCGATCGCCGCCGACACGCCCTTCGAGAAGGCCCTGGAGCAGCTCGAGGACATCGTCCGCCGCCTGGAGAAGGGCGACGTGGCGCTGGACGAATCGGTGACGATCTACGAGCGCGGCGAGGCGCTGAAGCGCCACTGCGAGATGCTGCTGAAGCGGGCCGAGGCCCGCATCCAGCGCATCACCCTGACACCCGACGGGCGCGCCGAAGGCGTCGCACCCCTGGACGTCGATTGAGATGCGCCGTGCCCGAGCACCGCAGCCTCGTTCGGCGTTCGAGATCGATATGAGGCCGAACCCGTGACGCAGACCCCCTCGATGCCGGCCCCCTCGATTTTGGACGGTTTGTCCGAGACGTCCGCGTTGCGGTTGCTTCCGGAGAGCGATCTCCGGGCGGTGGCGGACGCGGTTCGCTCGGAGATGATCGAGGCCGTGTCGGTGACGGGCGGTCATCTCGGGTCGGGG